>NC_011774.1 GCF_000021305.1 Bacillus cereus G9842 | reverse complement strand
TAAATAATATGAGTAGGGGAGATAAATTATATTTGTATCAAAAACATTTACTTCTATTCATCGGTAATTAAATTGTAATGCCTAAAATGAACAAAATAAAAATCATAATATTAAAGTAATAAGTAATTCAACAAGAATTTAGTGGTACTGATGTATATGATAAAAAGAAAATATAAATAAAATGAAAGTATCTAATTTTAATTCCATTAGCTATCGAGCATTATATATTTTAAACAAAAAAGATATATCGGAACTTACAGAAGAATTATTCTGATAGGTAAAAAAATAATTACTTTTGTTCTTGAATTAAATCCATCAGTATTTTTCATTATATTCAATTGTAAATATTTTCATCTTCTATTTATTACTTGTAATTAAAAAATAGCAACTACCCTCGTTAAGAAGAGCATTACAACAACACCCTACTAACGATGTAATGCATTACAAATTTTATTGACGTATTGTCTTTTTTAGTATATCGTGGAAAACGTACAGTAAGAACCTAGGGAAAAAGTGATGTACTCTTTACTCTTATAATTAATTAAGGAATTAATTTAATATGTAGGATGTTTCGGAAATTTAAATACGTTGTGTGTATAGAATATAATTCAATTTTACACACTGAAAAAATTAAAGAGGGAAACTAAAACACTTAACTAAACTTTTAATAGATATAAATGAAAGAATTAATTAATAAAATTGATTCTAAAAAATTTATTAAGAATGAGGTATCAGTTCAATATGTCTTTAACTATAAAAATTTCGATTTTACACAACTAGAACAATTACTGAATAGAATAAAACTTCTCAATAAAGACTTTACTTAATGAACAAAAAATAACTGTTGTGAAGTTAAAATAAATTTTGAATACACCCTTTTAAAAACAGAAAACAAATTACACAACTTAGGTGATCAATTATGAGTAGAACAAAAGAAGAAAGTATTTTAAATGCAATTATTAAAAGTACGGTTAAAGCTAGTGGTGAATCTGAAGATAGAATAGAAGAATTATCTTCTTATATGATCACATATATCAACACAGGAGCTCAATATGGCATGTCTGCTGAAGGATTTGTACGTTGGTATATAGAACAAGGTAAAGATTTTTAATATAAAAAAGAAAGCAATATATGCATATTTAGAATGAATATTGAAAATGAAAAGCTATTTTTAAGAGATATGATACAACATTATTATCATATCTCCCATAAAAATTCTCTCTACTTTAATAAAACAAAGGAGTTTTACGTGGAACAGATAATACGATTACAGAGCAAACAAAAAGCCGCTCTTAGTCAAATTGAATACTTAGAAAATAAATATATTGAAATAAACAAACAAATTAGTGCACTAGAAAAAAGACAAAAGGAACATGATTATAACTTACATGAATTATATTTCCAAAAAGGAAAAATTTATGCTGATTTAGAATTAATGAGACGTGTGCCAAAATATGAAGATTAATTCTCTACGGAGAATGTTTTTGAGAATAAATATATTAAAGGAGTTTTACATAATGAAAACAGTCCATAAAGTTAATAAAACATTTTTCCATGTTCTAATTAATCCATTAGGAAATGGTGATTCATATATTATTGAATCTGAAATCCTAAACATTCAGAATAACCTAGTACAAGCAAAATTCTTATTTGATGTTTTTGAAAATACAACTATGCACTATACACTTGAATTACAACCATCTATTATACACAATACACCCGAAGAAGCCTTTCAATTTTTATTAAGTAACCATTTTGATAAGTTGACTGACGGTAACCTATGGTTATTTGCAACAAGCTTTAGGGGGGGCGTAGAAATAAACTTCAAAGAAATGGTAGCTATGGTCAAAAGCATCCCTGGATTAGAACAAATCGATTTAGAAACGATGTTAGATGAGATAAAATCCAAGTCTATTGAACCCAAAGAAGATGCACAACAAATATGTGATTCATTAAAAACGAAACAAGGCAACACACAATATAATTCAGATTCTAGCGAACAAAAAATATATTCCGCTGCTCAATTATTAGATCTACCATTAGGAGAGATAGCACTTGGCGTATCTGGTCCATTAAAAGATTCTTGTGTGACAAAAAATGAAAATGGTCATTTTATGCTTTTTGATAAAGCTTTCCAAAATACCTATCCATTGCATTTTGGAACTGATGTACTTCAATCTCATTTTGTAATTATGCAAAGGAATAAAAAATTTAAAAGAGCTACCTTAAGAGATGCATTAGCTTGTTACAAAGATGGCGGTAAAATAAAAATTAGCTACAAAAATACAGAACGATTTATCAAGCGTGGAGATAGCTTATATGAAAGCATCTTCCATACAATAGGAAGCGAACAAACGATAGTTAATAATAATAGCATTATGTTTTCTTTAGATGAACTATTATCGGCCCAATTTTATATTTTAAGTGAATAGGCAAGAGATTCAAATTCTTGCCTTTTTACCTGTATAAATCTACTTTGTAGATATTAGATAATATTTAAAGAAAACTTCTTATAAGAATAGCACGTACCAATCTAATCCACAGTACAGTGCCAGATTGATTAAAAAAATAAACTGGAATAAGAGTATATAAGTTTAGGGAATACTATAACAATAAATATCAGCTATAGAATCATTACACGGTTATAATCATTTAAATATTGCATAGTTCTTAGAACATACATGGAATTTTTTTAAGACATACTAAAAACTATGTACAAGTGAAAAAATATCACCAAATTCGCAAAGCTTTACTACATTGATTCTAATTATTTTTTTATTGAATCTACAAATTGATAAATCTATTTCAGAGTATCATTCTTGATAAACACCCCTTAATGTAATGCCTTGCAAACATTATTTTAGTATGCTAAACTTAGGGAAAGACATAGATTACACAAGAAAATAGAAACCTGATAAAGCATATTGGAAAACACACGAGTTTTTATTTAGTTTTTACTACATTATCCTAAATAACTATAACTATTCATTCAAATTAGTAAGAATCCTCACATCTTACAAAAAGAATGGGGCGTTCTTTTTGATTAAATTTAAAAATATCATCGTGCTAAACAATCTTCTCGTTAATATTTTAGTATATAAACACATTATTTCACAAAATCCAGTACAGGGACTATTTTATGTATTACACAATATATACCAAAACAAGAAGGGATTGAACTAAACATGGATGTTCAAAAATTAAGGAAATACGTTATACACTCCTCCGAATTATTCTATATAGATAGATTATCTAGAAATAGAGCCATTATAGCTAAGAAAATGATTGATAACTTTGTTAGCACTATTTATGTTTCAGTTCCACACAAAATAGTACAAAACCATATGCGATACTTACATATTAAAGAATATAATATCTTTAAAGACTTAATAACCATAATTTTAAGATTGATAGATTTAAAAAAGGTATGTGAATTGTCTATGGGTACTTTTACACTCAATACGAAAGATTTAAAGGAACTTATTAAATGAGAAATATCTTAGTTTTTCCTGACGGTACTGAACAAGACTTTTTGTATCCTGATAATCGAGTTATTTTTGTAGGCGAAAAGCTACAAGTCCAAATGCAATGCAATTCAGTTCATATATTAGAAATATATAACATTCAACATACAGATAAAATAATTTATTACCACTTAAAATACTAAATCTGATCCAATCTATGGGATATTTTTGAATATAATATAATTTATTATGATGGAGGTACTTACAATGCATAACAGTTATAACGGTTATAACAACTTCAATCAACAACAAAATAATTACCAAACTCGACCTAATGGTAATTTCTCAAGTCAACAACAAAATAATAGTGGATATAGAAATAATGGTGCAGATAATCATGTCAAAATACAGGTAGTTGCGCGTTTAGTAAAGGACCCTGAATCCAAACCTGTAAATAACTCAAAAGTTGCCAGCTCAAAAGTTGTTATAAATCATCGTGGTGGTGAGAAAGCAGATTTTTGGTTTATAGAAGTTTGGGGAAATGAGAATTCAGATGGTTATTATAAATTTCTACTAAACCATTGCCCAAAAGGACGCAAAGTATTTATTGAAGGTATTCCTGAATTGCGACAAACGAAAAACACTGACGGAACATACACTTATTATCCAACCATTAAAGTTACAAATCTTATCGGATTAGATGGTGGAAATTTAGATAATCAACAACCCACAGGTCAATTTAAACAACAAACTCAAGGTGTAGACTTTCAACCACAACATAGTGGCTTCCAACCCAATCATCAAAATTATGTTGCAAACCAAACTAGACAACAGCCACAACAAGGAGGGGGCCTATCAAATATTCCTATTCATTCAGGATTCTTACCCCAGCAACAAACTTCAGTACGAGTAGGTGCTCCAGCGAGTATACAAGAAAATATCGGATTTCCTGCAATTGCACAACAATAATGAACTATAGAGAATGGATCTTTTTTTATGGTATTAAACATTTATTTATTAGCCGGAGTAATTTAATTGAAGGTTCAAGCAGAAATAGTGAAATCCAAACATAGTATGATATCTACTCATTTTGTACCATTTTTTTATGATAGTTAACCATACATACTATAATGTTAAAAAATTAAAGTATTTAGTTAGCCCTGATACCAATTATATTAAAATTTATAAGAGTGGTGATAAATAATGTCAAGAAATAGATTAAATCCAACACATTCATTAGGACAATTTATTTATGGGATATACGATTATCATCATGATCGTGGTATGCCTCAAAAAACAGCTAAGGCTCGTATGATTGATAATACTCTAGAAGCATGTTTTAAAATTATAAAAAGAGAAGAAGAGATTCCAGATCAAATGCTTGTACTAATGGCTCAATGGATTTCACGTGTTCTAAATGATCGAGGTACTTTTATTACAAAAGAAGTAACAGCTAAGCAGATAGAAGATGAAACAGCATTCAAGGCATTAAAAGATTTAAAAGATGTAAAGAATGCATTAGATATATTTATTCAGAACTACACAGGTTGGAACAATACAAAAAATAATGAAAACAACTACATGGAAAGTCGCAATAAGTGAAAAATGTAATGAGTAACCTAGATATCTTAACTATTTTAAATAAAAAATCGGATTCCATCACTATCCTTACTTTTGATGGTGATAGCATTATTAAAATTCAATCTATATCTACAAGGATTCCTTTATTGGTTAAATATACAAATTATATTTAACCAATATGAACATCATCTATTGAGTAAAACTGTAATTTGTTTAATCCCTATTGAGCATTGTATTAGATCGCATAAAAAATCTGATAATTCGACCAAATGATTATTTGTTCTAAATATTTGCAGCCTTGTTTTATGAACAAGGCTGCAAAAGGGCAGTACAGTATAAAGGAGTTCTTAATATGAATACACTAAAAGTAGATTATACAATGAAACAGACAGCAAGAATATTAGGTGTACATAGGGATACACTGATGTATTGGGAAACAAATCATCTAATTCCTATAGCACGAAGAAATCCAAAAAATAATTATCGCATATACACTATTGAAGAGATTATAAAGATAGCTAATATTAGAGGAATAGATGTTGTAAATAATGAAGTAATTGAGAAAAAATATAGACAAATATAATTATAAGATTTTATATTGTACATTTTCCCATCAAATGTTATTTATCTATTTAAACCTGTATCGTTATACTAACAGGAGATATTTAAATATACAGCAAAATATAACGATTTTTAGAGCATTTGCTAGTATCTTTCATCATTCTTCAAAAAACTAAACGCTGATAGAAGTAAAATTATTGATATTATGTTATATTAATTATTGTTATCGACTTTATGTGTAGTACATTACATATTTAAAAGATATACACGAGGAAAAAGGAGATGTTTTAAAGAATGATGAATATTGACGAGGTATTATCAATGCTAACAGAAAATGAAAAAAAAATTTTTAATTATATTAAAGCTACAGCCGGTAAGCAAGGCGGTTCGGTAAAAGCATCTATGAGCAAAATGGGAGAAGCTACAGGACTTAGTGAAGCTACTGCACACAGAGCGATTAAGAAATTGCGTAAGTTAGGTATTATCGGTATTGTTCCATCATTAGAAAAAGCTGAATCCAATGAAATTGTATACTATGGTTCTTCTGTTGATGAATCTCAACAAATTATGGATATTATGAAACAAGCTGGTCAATTAACATCTGGATTAAATAGGCTTGAATCCGTATTAAAAGGAAAAGAAGAATCACTTGAAAAAGTTCAAAGGGAGAAGGCTCAATTAGAACAGCAAATTGAGAAATTACAAAAAGAGTTAGCTGCTGTTCGTGCGCAACAGTCTGGAATAGATTCAAATAAAATCATTTCAAGTCAGCCATTAGGTGATGGAACAACCGCTTATATAGTTAAAGACTAAGAAAGGGTTGTGAGTGTTTTAATGTGGGCTAATATGAAAGATCAAAATGATACTATCGTTGAAAAAGTTTTTACTTTTTTTCAAAATGATCAACCATCTAGTTTAGAAGGGAAGAAAATCATTGAAATATTATCTCAGCAGATCTCAGCTAATCCTGGGTCTGCTGAAGATATTATAGATAAACTCGCAATTAAATTTGCTGATAAACTTGAAATATTATGTGATCATTATGAATAAACGTTATTTTTATCCTTTTAAATTGCTTTTTAAATTCATTATTAATAATATACAGTTATAACAATTACACGGAAAGATTTTATCATTAAACGCTCGAAATGAACGTTGTCTGCTTGAAATTTATTAATTTTTATATAAAATTATTACATATTAATAAAAAACTTATAATGGATCCAGCGAGAAAAGAAAAGGATAGTCAATGAATAAAAGATTATCTAACAAAAAGTATACACTTTATTGAAAGTGTATACTTTTTGTGATTTCCATTTAAAATTTCCAGACTATTTATACTCAATTATACTTTTTGCAGAAAAATATAATTGAGTATAATGCTTTATTGTAGTACGTTACAAAAACCAAAAATAAAACTAGATTTTTCAGATTGAATTCTTGAAGAATTATTTTAATGATGATTACTATAATCTGGGCCATGAACTTGCATAACATTACGAACATTACCTGACGCTGTATTATCTAACTCAAGGATACGGATAACCCTAAATTACTATTTTCAATGCCTTTATATTAAACCAACCGGAATGCATTTCTTTACATATTGTAAATCATAATTAAAAATAATTTGATTCCCAGTGACACAAGGTTTGAAAGTCCTACATCACTGATGAATTTTATATCCTGATAAAGGACCTTTAAAAATTCAATTTAACTAAAGCATAGTAAAAAATAGAAAAGAAATATAAAAGAGCAATCCTACGATATACAAAGACGTATATCCCATGTAAGAAAATAAATAAATTAAATGATTAGGAGTACAAAACAGAATGAAGCAAATACTACAAGAAATAAAAAAAGTACCTATCGAAATATATCCTTTTTTCGAAGCACCTAATAGATATAAGTCACTAAGTCTTATGGATGGGAACGAACAATTTATTATTATTGGTACTAAAGGATATTCAGATCAAGTTGAAAGTATTGCAAAAAATGTAGGATTTACTTACCAAATGATACAATTTAATGGTGCAGATCAAAATGAACTAAAATCTATCGCTATTACATATTACAAATAAGAAAGGAAGAGTTTAGGGACATAACACTATCAACTGTTGAACAAACAAATTTAAATACATTTAAGATACTAAATGCCCAACAATATGAGGCAGTGAACGTACTTATGGTCCTATTTTAACTTTAACAGGATGGGAAGTAGTAAAAAGTTCTTCACAACTCGTAGATATCAAACGGGGGCATGCAATTGACTCAATAAAAATTATGACAATTGATGTATCAAAAGAATTAGCGTTTCCTATTATATTTTAGTTGGTATAAAGTGATATTCTCTTCTCGGAAAATCCCAGGAGAAAAGCAAGAGAATTAGATATACAGCCCAAAGAATAAAATAAGATGGCATACAAATGAGGTATAATCCTTCACGATTTCTTGAAGAAATACCAGAAAAATATGGAGAAATTCACATACTTTCTCCATATTTTTTTGTTTTTTTAAGAGTTTCTTGCATTCTTTAACACATACGGATTATTATGATTGTAAGGAACTTTTTTCTTAAAGGAGATGTTTTATATGGCTAGACCATTGCAAAATAAAGTGAATCGTGATGAATTATATAAAGAGGTTGTCAGAGAAATAGAATTGTCCCCTAATGGAGAAGCTGAGATATCCTCTTCAAATTTAGCTGATAAATTTGGGGTTCAAGGTCCCACAATGGACTATCACTTAAGTGTTTTAGTTAAAGATGGCTCTCTACTTCTTTTAAATAGAAGAGGCAAATATAATAAAAAAATATTTACATTACCTTCAACTAACGTATCAGCAGAAAAGAAAGATACTAATCAAACAAATATTCATATTCCATTTAAATCTAAGAAATCAGAAGAAAAATTTCAAGAATTTATTCAAAACCACTTAAAGAATAAAGAGAGTTCTACTGAATCAAAGATGAGTGAAATTCATCCAGCTGATAAAGATAAACAAGAAGTTCTAATATCTGAATCAGATTTAGTTACAGATATAAATAATGTTTTTACTACTAAACAAACTAGCGAGGAAAAAGAAAGTAAAAAAGTTAATGATTTACAAGAAATTAAACAGATTATACCTGATAATGCAATCAATACTACTAATTTTCAAGTAAAAGAACTAACATTAGATGAAAAAATAGAACAATTCCTAAATAAAACGAATCAAGTTCATACTGCTGAAAAGTTATTGAGTCATCAAGATAAAGAAATTATTTCAGTTATGAATGAAACGATTCAACAAAATATTGTTTATTTAAAAGATTTATCTGAGCAATTAACTACTGTTGAAAATAAGCAGCTGATTCAACATTTAATTGATGATCGTAACAGAATGAATAAAGAAGTAGAAAAACTGCAGAGAGAACTAGAAGAGACTAGAAAACAATCTCAACAAAATTTAGAAAAATACGAAATAGATCCAAATAGAGTACGCTTTATGCAACAAATGATTTTTGATACATTAGATAACTATGTAAATCAACCTAACCATGCATTAGCATTAGGAAGAACTAATTTTAGAAATAAAATATCAAAAGAGATTAACGATTTAGTTAAATATACTTTACATTTAGAAAAATAAGTATTAAAGAGCTTTGAGTATTATTCTCGAGCTCTTTATTATATTTAAAAAATGTAAAGTACATATATTAGTTTCCTCTTTAAAAAGTTTTAAATCCAATAGATATCAAGTGACACGCACTGCCTTTAATATTACAGATGGAAAATATAAAAATAAATGTGGGACTACATAATATCATTATAACTCCCTGAAATACTAAAGATAATATAAATGAACGTCTATCAATTACTTGCGAGCTACCTTTTTCCAATAAACCCCTACGAAAATTTTATATTTGCAAATTCAATAATAGCTAATAAGTATTAAAATTCTTAAACCTAATTATATAATAATTAGCCAGACATTATTTTATCCCTATTAACTTTTGATTAAAAAGGATAAAACAAGTACATATAAAAATACTGATTTCCGATTCACTTTCATCTATAAATATAATTTTTTCAAGAATGAATAAAGATAAGTATTTTCATAAGAAATACTTTTTATAAAAATTGTCAAACCTCATCTTTTACTGTATAATAATCCTATAAAAAGATAAATAGGGGGTTATTTTATGAGTAGCGCAAAAGATCGAATGAGAAATATACATAGACAAGGAAATACTAATTTAACTACACCGCCACCTGTAAAAATTGATAAGGCTCCTCCAAAAATTATTCAGCAAACTCAAGGAGAGACCACTGCAACAGTTGTAGAAGACATTGAAGAAGTAAATCTTAAGCAAGCATATGACAATATTATAGACGATATGGAAGCAAGCATTGTCCTTAGACCTAAAAAGCATATTGTAATAGATGGACGAAAAATCCCCAAAAAAGTAGCTTTATTTGCCCGAGAAGAAGGAATTGTAAATGGTTCTTATGGAAGCAAACGACTTCAAACAAGTTTTGATTGCGCAAACAAAGAAGTTCATCAATGGGCAAAAAGTTTTACTACTGAAAATCAATTTAACGGTGGCTGCTCTATTACGAAATCAGATTTAATAGAAATATGCTTAGATACCTTTTTCTATGACTTAGGTTTAGAACCTATTGGATATGAATCTTATGAAGAATTAAGAGAAGATATCTGGAGAAAGATGAAAGAATTTAAAGATAAATAGAAGATTTTTGTGATTCTTCTATTTACCTTTAAATATTAATTATAATAGATTAAAATACTACTGATTTAAATACTATAAAATCACAAATTAATAATTTTTATCAATTATTAATTCGCTTTAATAAATAAAAAGGAAGACATTTATATAAAAATACCCTCAAATTAAGTACAGTATAGCCATTTTGAGCTACTGAATGTATCCTACGAATGAAATTTATGAAAGTAGTGATGCCTACTAGACTGATTATGATTCAAAACCAATCCTGATATCCCTATACATCATATATTTCCTCTACAAATTATAAATAGTATAAATAAAATATATTATTAGACAAAACAATAATATATATAATATAATTTTAGCATTATTCAAACGGTATCTAAATAAATTATTCCTAATTTCTTCAAACATTCACTTCCAAATACAATTGTAATGCATTACAATTGTATTTGGAAGTGAACGTTTTTGTATTATAACGTAGGTTTCGTATACCAAAAACTATAAAAAATGAATCTAACATTATTTTATTTTCAGTTTTACTTGATGACCAATCTTTCTCACGAATCCTATATTAAATCTGGTAACATTAATCCTACTTATAGTGTACTAATAATGAAAACTACATAAAATTATTTGAGGGGGAATAACCTATGAGCATGGAATACATTTCGAAAGCAATTTTTATTACAAATACTTTTGCACAAGCCCATCCGCAAGAGCACATTAATTTATGGATACAATTCGAAAAAGAAGTTCCTTACTCCAAAAGATCTGGAGCATTTGGTACAGATAATTTAGCCTATGTTAAGTGGCTAAAAATACAAAAGAATCCTGCTGTAAAACAATTCTTAACACAAAACATTATGGAATTGTCACTTTGATAAGAGGCTACTAAAAAACCAGATACTCCTTTATCTCTTAGATAAGTTACATCATTAATTAAAGAGTAAATACCATAAGTAAAATAACATACTACAGTAAGAAACTGCAATTAAAACACTATAAGCAATAAATAATGCAAGACGAGTTACACATATTCATTACAGTAATTAAACCGTTCTAATTCTTAGATCATTAAGATAATCAAAATAAGATCTATTTATACAGCTGCTTGAAAATATTTATGAGGAATGATATTAGCAATAATTATTAACTTAATTCAGTATAAAGTACATTAATATATCAACTCATAAAATACAGAACTAATTAAATTAAGCACTGAGAAAAAGATCAATTATTTTAAAGGTTATTCTTTATAATTTCTATACTAAACTAAAAAGCAATTTATTTTATTTATTAGGAGCAGTGATATCTATGCACAAATACCGTTATGCTATAATTTGGTTAAATAAAATAGGAGAAGAGCAGATTAAATATGTTATTACTGAAAGAGAACGAAATACTATTATACAAGATCTAGCTAATGATGGCTATTCACCCGTTTGGAGAACAGTTGAATTATTTCTCAAAAAAGGTCCTCTTATTTAAGAATCTTTTTATGAAATTTAATCTATATCCCAAATTAATTAGCCACTATGTATTAATCCCAACATATTTGGAATGTTATCCATTTGCATAATTTTAAATAACCATAAACCCAACTTTAATTATGTAAAAATTACACATCTAATAAAATCCTTTTCTTTGTTTACATATAATAAAGAAAAGGATTTTTATATTGAATTAAATTATATAGTTATTCAATATAAATTACTTTTTATTTGTACATATAAATTTCAACTAAAAAGAGATCCTCTGTAATAGAGAATCTCTTTTAGGAAAATCATATATAATTCATATGACATATGTTCTGTTTCTTCATTATAATCTCTTTGTACAATTCATGCAATTATTAAAATGGATGAGCTTGAAGTAATGAAAGTATTTTTACAAATATACAACTGTTTTTACTTAATTCTACTTATATGCAAACCTTTTTATAGATAGCTCTATTCACAAGAGAAGAGAAACTATATCAATTGGAAGACACTTGTATTTGTATACAAATACAATGCAGCGAAAAAGAAATTTCGTAAACCTAAAATCTACTAATTAAAAGAGTGCAATTTACTATGTATCTTATGTATCCGGTAAGTTTTACGACATCAAAGATAAAGCAATTGATTTGAGTAACCCTGTAAACGAAGTCAAGGATCGCTATTCTCATAACCATGGATACTATTATGAAACAAAACTTGAATCATTGGGTGATACAGCTTTGGAAATAGTTTTGAAAGAGATTCACAACAAAGCTCTGAAAAAAGCCTCTACAGATGATACTCCAAATTCAAAAGAGAAAACAATGACTTATGTTAATAAGAGTAAATTCTTTAGAATAAAATTCAAAAAGTTTAATCAATTCAAAATAAATGAAGAATGACTCAATGAGCTTGCAAAGAAGTCCATCTGCTCAACAAGACGATCGAAAGGGAGATTTCCTTTGAGTTTTTATATTTACTTTTATGTATATAATTAATAGGGAAGATATACATTTTTTGTAGCATGCTATAATTTCTTATTTCGTCTCAAAATACAAGATTACTTTTTGTTTTGAGATTAAACATTTTCATAAGAAATACTTTTTACATTAATACAAAATAATGTTTTATAATCAATATATTTTTACATAATTATATATAGTTTTTTCACTTATACATAACTTATATTTATACTTAATATCTCATAATTATAAGTTATGTAGTCTATTTGAGATGGTTTTTTTTTACATTTTATGACTACCGATAAGATTTCTTATGTAAACTAATTAAAAGTAAGTAGAAAAAAACAGTAAAACCCTCCTGTTCATCAGGAAGGTTTTTTTGTCTTATGCACACTTTATAAGTGAAACTGATCTTATGAATTGAAATGAATGTCGCATGTTATAACCTATAACATGCGACTAATCAGAGCGTCCTCTGATGTATCGATACTTTATCATTATACTAAAAATACGACTAGATATCAATTTGAATATCATATGTAACTGACGTAGCATAATTCTCGTAAAAAAATAACTCCACATCATAATTTACTATATTTTCATGGTTTTAATATAGCTCCCCTTTATTATGATTAGATTTGGTACATAAATGTTTAAACTTAGAATGAAGGCATTATTTTTTTGCTATCTATTGGTTTAATGTTTCTGTTACTAGCTTAAGAAAGTTCTTCATAAAAGCTTGAATAATCAATATAGTTTTAATTTCATTAAAATTATTGTTTTCTTCTATTAAAATAGGGTGCTTAAAAGCAGTGAATTATCCACTACTTCGTAGTTCTTACGGGTTTAGTTAAAGTAGTGATTTTTCGACTAGTCGTTGCTTTTCGTTAAAAAATCCATTCTCGAATAATTAACCATAGCTTTTTTCCAAAGGCTATTTTATCAAAAATTATAAGCATCTAATATGTTGTATGGATTCCTTTCTGATGTTGAATAACTTCTTTATATTTTCGATTTATTATCAATCCATAAAAATACCTAGTGTACTTATCTTATTTCATTGTTATCTCAAGCTCTCATCTCTTAAAACTAATTATATCAAAGTCAAAATTCATCCTCAATTTATTGTTGAATGATTATCCTTTATATACTTGAGGGGAAAGAATTTTCTAGAATAGTACATTTAATTTATGTATAGATGCTATTCTAATGTTACATTTTCATCAATAAATAATATACTATAGGTTTAGCTCTATCTAATTTTAAATATGATATTTATGAGGATATATCATATCTAGGAAATATGTCGTATCGTTTAAGAGACATACTTATTTTTAAAATAAATGCCATTGAAAATGTTCTGTCTATACTTAGGATACGTCAGGGATTAGTCCCTAATTTAGGATGCTTAAAATCTTTTACCATTAGCTACTAGATATCCTTCCGAACCAAATAAAAATTGTACAAAAGGCATTAAAATAAAAAATAATATTTAGCTTCATTTACCTATCTACTGTTTTAACTTCAATGACTAATGTACAATCCTCCTTTGGAGGCACTGAAGGCTCCAGGCTTGATCAAATATATACCTAAAGACCATCTTATATATAATAAATAACAGTGTAAAATAGATTGATTTTTCTTTTCCTTATTTAAGGCTATTATTTCTTATTAGAGAAACTCCCTCTATGCAAAAATCTTGATAATTCGTTATAGTGATTGCACTCATTTTCATTGAGTTCATTAACTGTTAACTCCTTCACCGAACCGTCTATATAGACTCCTACAGGTATATAATCATTATTCTTTCCTTTAATTCCTATTGCAATTCGAATCATGTAATCCTCCTTGATGAATTTTAATATTATCTATATATAAATACGACATTTTGTATTGTGTTTTCATTTTCCCTAACAAGGTAAACTTATATTATAGGCGCACACCTCTATAATAATAACCTTGTCATCTACTTATATTAAACTCTCCCTTGTTACTCAGTATCTGCCATAATTTCCTCATCATATGTAATTAAAATCTCTTCAATTCTTTCTAAGCTGGTTTCTAAGATTTGTTCTACCATGATAAGTTGTTGAGTTGTTTGAAATAAAGTAGACATGTAAAAAATTCCCCTTTCGAAAATCGAACTTACGTTCTTATGTGAATTTATTATAATCCAATATCCTTATTTAGTCAATTTAATTGCCAAATTTATTATAACAGTATGAACAATTAATCAGTGCAATATATTATTAAAAGAATATATATAATTTTTTTGTAATTAATTAAAATATTTATAATATAGAAATATTTTAACGCTTATATGTTTTTTTCTTCCCTTACTAAAAATTGTATTTTTAAAACTACAATAATAGATAACCCATTTCTTCAATCTAAATAACACTAATTTGAAGTTGTATCGAACTCCCTTAATATATTAGCTCATATATCTTTACCTTTTTATGGTAATTTTAAGTTTTCTATGAAGAATGGATGCTTTTAGTGTTTTGGTCAAAAATCATTGTTTATTTTGTTAAAGAAAATTTCTTCATTTAACTATTCACTCTTTATATTTAATAATAAAAAAATATGATTAAATTCTTTTTGATTCGGTATCAAAATTTGACGGGGGTCCGCCAAATTTTGATAGGCGAGTTTTCACCCATCAAAATTTGATGGGCGATTTTCTGGGGATAAACGCATTCTGCTGTTGATAAATAATAAAAAAATTTATTATTTTAGGGTATCAAAATTTGATAGGCGAGGGTATCAAATTTTGATAGGCTGGTTGTAAAAAAATGGATATACGGGTATCAAATTCTGATAGGCGGCGTATCAAATTTTGATGGGCAAGGGTATCAGAATTTGATACGCCGATAACAACGGGGTCATCCATTAAGTATAAATGATGTGAATGTTCCGATAATTTTTATGATGAGTATGTAGAGATGAACTCTCTTACACGAATAGTTTTAACTACTTAAATTAGTGCATAATAATAAAAGACGAGATGCTGGAAACATCCCGTCTGATATATAAATTCTACCGTTAGGTGGTAGGTTGCAAAAAGTTTATTTTCGTTTTGAATTACATTTATTACGTTTGGCTGACGTGGAGGTGGCTCTTTTACGTTGATTACTGCCTTTTACAAGCTTATTTGCATAAGCAGTTACAAAAGTTGTTATGAATACTGTTACGAATAATTTCGTAGCATTCTGCTATATTTGTAGTGAAAATCCATATCGGTTACAACTCCTTTTTCCCTTGAGATCAGAGAAAGAAAGGATACAATCTCCCACCACACGTCTTCAGTTACTAGTTCTATTATACTATCCCCTTCAGTAATCGAGTTGAAAATAGTTAGAATAAAGAAATGAAATTTGGCTATAAAAAAAGAAGAGTGAAATCTCACTCTTCTCCTGTTTGTACATCTGCTACTTCCATGTAGTCAAAAACAAGTGTATGAATATCTTCATCAAAATGCGTACATTCTTGTAAAGATTCAATAATTAACTCTTTATAATGTGATGCTAACCAGTCTGCAGCGAACTTAGTTCGACTATATATACAGAAATGGTTTCCATTTTCAAGGAATATGCTCCCTTTAAACCACGTTTCAAATGATGGCTTAGAAACGTTCTTTGTATGTTGAATGATCTCTAATACTTTCATCCAGGTATCAATATCTTTTTCAGAACGTGATTTTCTAATTTCTCTTGTTTTTAGGAATTCACTCTTCTGAATATGCATTGGAGATATAGGTTTCTTTCTAAGCTCTCCACTCTCTGTTAGATCATCATAGATTTGAGAGTAATCAGTTTCCGCATTGAATTCAGGAATCTCTTCAAAGTTTTCTACTAATCTATTCATGAATTTTTCATGGTGCTCTTTTAGGTTTTCAGGCAATTTATTAATCAAGTCCTGTGATAGGAAGGGAACCTTTTTTCTTACCTTATAAAGCGGACTTTCATCCATTTTGTTATTTTTCTGGCTCTGCACTAAAAACTTATAAACAAAGCCATAGTCTTCAAGTATTTTCAGATACTTTTTAACTGTATTTGCACTTTTCCCCATTTTTTGTGCCAATAGTGGCAAGTCAGGGAAACACCAGTTTTTATCACCATAACAATGACGCAATAAGTGTCCGTATAATGCTAATCCTTCTGCTTGTATGTAATGCCCCCAAAAATCATACACATATTCATGGATCATTACAATATGACCATGCATATATGGTAATGGTTGGCCAAGGCGATCTAAGTTGAATTTACGAACATCGTTCTCTGTAAAATATACTCGATCCAATATCGGCGTAAAATATGTTTGCGGCTGCCCTTTTACTATTCTTACCTTCTCAGCGACTCTACCAGTGTCAATATTTCGGTAGTAAAGTAGCTTTCCGGTGCGCCCTTTTAAGTTTAGCTTCTGCTCCTGAAAATCACTCACTTTTTTCTCCTCCCATTGCGTTGACAATGACAGAGAATTTCCGTTATACTATCATTACATATGTGATAAAGCTCACCTTTATTTGGTGAATTACGGTAACTCTCTACCAGAACCCTTTCGCTCCCAACGAAAAGGTTCTTTTTTTATGTCAGCATGTATTATTTTTTCAAAGATCTCTTTTGGTGCACAAAAAAACGCACTCTATTTTTAGGTGCGACTAAACAAACATTAACATGAGGATAGACTTCACCTAATAGGCATAGCAGTCCCCCTGCTAGTGTATGTAATCGCATTTCCATTTTAGCATAAATTACTACAAACTGTGAAGACATAATTTTACAAGCTTTGCTAAAAAACAATACTTGTATCCTATTGTTTCATTTGTTATAATTATCTTAATTAAATTAATAGATGTAATCGCAAGCAACCCCTTGTCATTTTTGGCAGGGGGTTGCTTTATTAAGTTAGAAAAAAGATCTTTTTAGGCTCTTTATTTTTCTTCTTTTTCATCATTTAATATACTACTATGCATTTTTAATGCTCTATCAGTTGTGAAATATATATTCACTAATAGTAAGCCAATACTAGTGATTAGTAAACATATAAACAATGTTGTGACTGATTCAACCGTGTTTTGAAAAAGGAGCATAAATAGTGATATTAATAATACACTAGAAAAGAAAAAGTTAGAGTTACTAAAAAACTTGATGCTTTTCATTTTCCTTTCCTCCCTTTCATTTTTTAAAATATTTATTTTCATGTAGATATCTAATTTAATTAATCCGTATAATGTAATTGCATAAATGAATACTTTTGTGGATGTAATTAAAGTAAAGATTTCGCAATCTGTTCCTATATTTATTAACATGAACACAAATGTGATTATTGAAATAATGATATAAAGATAATTTAAATCTTTATTCCCTTTGTTATATTTATTCATCACTTATTCCCTTTTCTTTTTAGTTAGTGAGCCAATTTTTTTACCGATCATCTATAGCATTCTTTAGATTGTATGAATTGATAGTCTGTTGTGATTCTGAATAATATAATCGTAGCGCTAATTTGTTTTCTTGTTTCGAGTAATACGTTCTGGTCGTATTTTTAGTCAATTTGGATGTTTTGCTAAAAAAACCCTTAAGTAAAAAAATATTTGATGAGATGATTAAAATTGAACTGTTTATTTTAATGTTCCATTATTATTGTTCTTCTTTTTTGGTTTCATGAATTTGTTCATTAACTGCTTCTAAAATTGTATAATGGCAACTAAGTATTGCATTTAGCATTTCTTGAATATTTAATTGGTAATTATCTGTAATTCCTCGGATTTCTTTCCACATTTCTTCTCCTGCTTTACTGGATTGTTTTAATTCTTCTTCTGAAATAGTGGCCTGTATCATACCTAAAAGTGCCTGTGTTTGTGCCAAATATTTTTCCATGGAGCATCTCCTTTTTGGTTATTTAACTAATATGGTACGGTGTTATAGGTAAAAGGAATGACAAGCATATATGCAAACAATGCACAGGAAGTGCATGAAACATTCAAATTATAATCTCCTTTTATCAAAATAAGTAGGCGAATACGTTAGAAAAAAGCCTTTAAGTGTTTATTTTTATTTGTTAATTTGCTCAATTAATTTACGTTTTGTTTCTGGGCCGTAGATTCCATCAGCATTACTGCAATAAACAGATTGGAAACGATATACAGCATTCACTGTTTTGTCTCCATAAAATCCATCACAACCATAGTTAGGTGCACTTTTATCAGGATAGAAATATACACTTGTTAATGCTTTTTGTACAGCTCGAACGGATTCCCCACTAGACCCTTTTTTTAATACTCCATCTGGAAGAGTACTACTTGAATCAGAAGATGGTATAGCGGAATTATTTCTATAAGGAATAAAGTTAACAAATTCAGAATCCGCTGTACAGAATTGGTTTGAGCCACCAAGATTATACCAGTCTCCTTGTTTGTAAAAGACCGCCCACTCTGTTCCATGATCTAATAATTTTAAAGTAATGCCATCCATACCAGGACGATCACGAAGTCTTACTGCCGTTGCTGTAATTACAACTTTACCAATAGGTTCACCGCTGCCGCCTGTTGGTGGTTGGGGTTTAGAAATCGTAACATCTTCACCACCGTTAATGCAGCTATTATATTCACGAACGATATCTTTTAAAAGTTGAGAGTAGCTTCTCCCCATTGTACGAAGACCTTGGCTAGGATCAACTTTTCGTGTTGGATCTAAAATTTCATGTCCCGTAATGGAGTTAGCTGGATTAAGACCAAACTTGTAACAAGCATAAGCGAGCACCCAAATATAACGCTTATACGCTTCTTCCCCATTAATTTTCCCACCAAAACATAACTCAACGCCACCAGCATAATCATTAGCATCTCCACCAAATAATTGATTATCTTTTGTTACATTATAGAGTACATGCCATGCCTTTTCAGGAGTTCCTGTTAAGAATGGAATACATTCAATGATTCGCTTGTCGTCTACAAATATATGTGCAGATGCTGACATCTCATTGCGGCTATTCTCATAATATGTAACATTGTTTTGCGCTGTAGATGTAGGATTTCCTGTATCATGTGCAACCATGAATTTAACACCAGGCATCTTAATACCAGAGCGACGTTTTGTTTTAGATGTTAAGTATTGTTTTTCGATTTCGTATTTCATTTTAAAACCCATAATGAACACCATCTTCCTTTAATTTTTTAAGCAACTCCTGAGCTACCAAAACTGCTATCTTTTTTCTAGTTCTACTAGATTATCTACCAGTTTCATAGCAGCAACACCGTTTGCTTTTCTTTTTAATAGAGTTCTAAATGCATCAAGAATTGTAGAAAGGAATCCTTTATTAGGCTTAGCGAGCAGTGATACAACTAATTGTGCAATACGATTTCCCGATTCAATATGGAGTGTTTCATTACCAAGGTTAAATATGTTGGCTTGTATTTCTCCTATATAACCTATATCGATTGTTCCATAAGTAGCCATTACCCTATTTTTCTTAGTAAGGTCACTACGAGGACGCAAATCTTCAGTATGATGTATTGAAATATTGATACCAAGACTTAATGGAATACAAGCCCTTTTACCGGGCTTAATAATAATAGATTTATCAATTTTCGAGCAAGATAATCAAATCCAGCGTTACTTGGATATTTTCGTTGTAGGACAAAGTTTTTACCTGTTGTTTCTATTAGTTTTACGGGCAGATTTCCCTTTAATTCTAGCTCTCCATTTACTTTTGTTTGATAATCTAATTATGTTAGTGTTAGCTCCATAATCCCCTTCTACCTTCCATGTAATGCATTACATATATTATATCATAAAATCTTCATTTCTTCTTGAATAGAATTTTCCTCAAATGTTATTTCAGCTATTAATGTTCGTTAAAATAATAATCTTCGTATGAATGTAAGAATAATTGTTTACTTTCTACACAATAACGATTGAATTTAAGAAAGCAATTAGCATCTTCATAATAGTTTTGTTCAACATCAAATCCCAGTAATTAATCATAATTATATTATGTAAATAAGATTCGATTAACAATGTTAAGGGGACTTTTTTGGTGAAAAATTCTAGCTGGTTGCATTGTTGCTAGAATTTGAACGTGGGTATGAATCATTTACTTTTTCAACTGCAATAGAATTACAAGTCACAACATATTGTAAACCTCCAATTCTAAACATTCCTGCACGTTTAGACGACACAAGCCAGTGTAGCCTCTTTTGTTCTGCTGTTTGGTTTTTTATTTCTTTATTACGGTACGTGAAATTTTAGCATTTAGGTGTGGTGTTATTTGTTGTTTTTAGTTCGCCTCTATTTTTCCAAGTAGTATGCTCCTTTTCCTACCATATCTATACAACTCATGATTTCTAGTAAGGGCGATCTTCATACTTATACTTCCACCAACACTTAAAATCTTTTATGAAAGTTTTTCGCTTCAATGATCGAACAGTAACATGAAATAGATGTTTTATATACGAATTCATATGTGCCCCTTCTTATACCAGCATTTCAACTTCATACATATCAACAAGTAGTTTGAAAAAAATTAGCTGTAAACTTATCTCTGCTCTTTTCTCCTTTGATTGTTATCTTATTACCTAGCCTTAGCGTTTGTTGGTACTTCTCCATTAGATAACCCCATACTGTCACCATGATTACTTCTTCTTGAGTCTCTAATGAAAGTGTATAGTGCGTTTTTCCAGTACGAGCTTTCCAACTTTCTACTGAACGAATAACTCCAGTAAATTGAGCACTCTTACCTTCTTCTAACTTCTCCCATCTGGATTTGACTGTAATACTTACACCAAAACATTCTTTTTCAAAATCAACAATGTCACCCTTGTTAGTTGTTTTTGGAATATGTTCATATTCTTCATTACGAAACTGCATGTAATTTCGTAATAAGAGATTTCGATTTTTACTTAGATTATCAAAAGAACCAGACTTTATTAATGCAGTAACTTTAGTCTTATTCACTTTTGACCCATCAACTCTTAATAACATATCCTCAACAGATTTATAGGGGCGGTTCTGCATAATTTCATCTACAGTTTCACCACTTACACCTGCTATACTAGATAACCCATAGCGTATTTCGTTTGATTTATTAATGGTTTCTGTTGTAAATCCAGCAAATGAATTAGCCAAAAATATACCTTTTGTTTCAGTCTTGATAGGTGCCCATCCTGCCATAGATTCATTGATATCTGGGGGAAGGATAGTAATGCCCATCTCTTCACACTCTTTCATGTAATAGATGTTTTTAGGCTTCTTATTCTTATCTTTCTTTCTTTCTGAGAAGGTTAACAGCGCTGACATAAATTCAACAGGATAGTAGCATTTTAACCAAGCTGTAACGACAGATAGCAATGCATATGCAGCTGAATGTGCTTTATTAAAGCAATAGTTACCAAACTTAATCCAATCAATTTTTATTTGAAGTAGAGTTTGTTCATCGAATCCACGATTAATTGCTCCCTCTACATATGGCTGTTTTGCATAATCATAATCAACCCAAAGGGTAGGCTTCCCTTCAGCATCTTTGGGATATTGTAAAACAAGTTCAGCATGCCTTTTCTTATATTCTTCACTTCCATAAATCATTAAATCTATCCATCTATTCATCAAATCGTGCTTTTTCTTTGATACACCTTTTCGAATCATATCACTCTGCCCTAGTGTCAATCCTCCTAGCACCCTAGAAGCCTGCATTATTTGTTCCTGATAAACCCAAACACCATAGGTTTCTTGCAAAACTGGCTCTAAAGCACTGAATGGATATTTTAATTCTTCCCTGCCCCACTTACGAGCAACGTATGTAGGAATTAGATCTAACGGCCCAGGACGGCCCAGTGCAACAATTACCGAAATATCTTCAAATGAGTTGGGTTTCATTTCAGAAATAATCTTTTTGAATAAATCAGACTCACATTGGAAAATCCCAGATAAATTTAATGCATTATATACTCGCTCAAATACAAGAGGATCGTTAATATCAATATCTCGGTAGATATTCATTTTCCCCCATAAGCCTGCAAACTCCAAGGTTTTCTTTACTATATCAAGTGTCTCTACTTTAAGTACATCAAATTTTACAAGGAGTTTTTCAATCCAAACCATATCATATTGAGTAGTTTCAATCCCTTCACTATCAGTGCGAAGTGGTGTAACTTTTGTAATTGGTTCAGGAGAAAGAACAATCCCTCCAGCATGAACACCCACTTGTGAAACATGACCTTCTAAAGCAAGCATCGCTTCCCACCACTTAGGATACATTTGAGCATATTGCTGTACCATTGATTCTTCAGCATACGCCTCTTTTAATGTAATACCTGGTCGTGAGGGAATCGCTTTTGCAAAAGCATCTTGAGTCGCTGTATCCAATCCAAGTGTTTTCCCTGTACGACGACATACAGCTCTAGCTGCTAATGTACCTTTGGTCCCGATTTGTGCAACCTTATCAATTCCATATTTTTGTTTCAGATAATTTAAGACAAATCGAGTTCCTTCATAACTATAATCTACATCAAGATCAGGATATCCGGCACGTTCAGGATTTAAGAAACGTTCAAATAATAGATTATATTTAATAGGGTCTAACCAAGTGATTTTTAAGCATCGACATACAAGTGAACCTGCTCCAGAACCACGTCCTGGTCCTACTAGAAAACCAGCCTTTACAGCGGCATCAATCATATCTTCTTCTATTAAGAAATAATCTTGGAATCCTTCAGAACAGATAACATCTAATTCATATTGCAGTCTCTTGGAATATGAATTCACATCAATACCATCTGTTAAAGCCATTTCAAACAAGCCATCCCAAGCCTTTTTTCTTAATAAATCTTCGACTGTTTCTGAGCCATCCACAATAAAATTAGGAAATAATGGTTCTTTCGGTAAAGTAACATTTACCTTATTCGCAATTCTCATGGTATTTTTCCATGCTTCAATATCATTACATTTTACTAACATCTCTTCTTCTGTTTTCATCCAGAATTCATGTGCATATACAAGTCTATTCTCATCATTAATGCACTTTCCAATAGAGGAGGTTACCAAAATATCATGTATTTCATTATCTTCTTTATTTGCGTAATGCACATCTGTTGTTAATATTTTAGGTGTATTTGTTTCTGCAGCAAGTTGATCAATTACAGCATTAACGTAAATTTGTTTAGGAATTTCAGTAGCTTGCTTTTCCAGGTAAAATTCATGAAATGTATCTTTACATTCATGAATATGTTCTTTTGCTTCTTCAATGCGTCCTGCCAACACCAATTGACTAAAATAACTCCCAAGACAAGCAGACGTAGCAATAATGTTATTACCAAGACCCCTATCACGGATATAAGCCAAATCAGTCCGAGGATCAGAATAGAAACCATTGATATGAGCATCCGATACAATTGCATATAAATCTTCCAATCCCTTATTATTTATTGCTAGAAGGACCATATGAAAGTTCCCATGATCTATATAGTCGAAAATATCCTTTTTGAATGAATCAATTTTATACTTTGATATTTTTGATGATGGAGAGACGAACTGATTTTCTAAATCAATTTCACAGGTTGAAAATAAATCTAAAGTTTTTTCTGTCCGCTTTCCTATAGACATTAAATAATCTTTTAAAATTATATGAACTTTTTCCTCAAAAACTTTCATATCTTTGGCTACTTTACGAATAAAGTCATGAAGAACTTTCAGTTTTGGTTTTCCCTTTTTATCAATTAGCATATATTTTTCGCACAATTTAATCCGCTTTTCTACCATGTCTTCATTTTTAATTAAACGATTTTTTGTAGTATATACTTCACAACCTGGAATCGGTTTAATTCCATTTGCTAAACATTCTGTTATGAAATCTGGTATTGCACTGCATACGCCATGATCGGTAATACCTAGGGCAGTCATTCCACTAGATTTTGCTTTAGCGACTAGATGCTTTACATTAGATAGGCCCTCTAGTACACTTTCTTCGCTATGAACATGTAAATGACATCCTCTGCACATGCTTTGTCTCCCTCATTTTTAATTACTGATTTCCTACCTCAACAGACTTTTCTATTAATTTTCCTGCCATTCGTTTTGACTGTTTCACTTCAGTCTCGCGAATGCGATTCATAATTGTGGATGTCTGAACAGCAGAAGCTGTAAAAATTAAACCTGTATTAGATGACTGCGTGATAATACTTCTTGTTTTCTTTCCCTGTGTTAAATCTAAAAAACGCCCTGCTTCTTTTGCGTGCTGTAATGAACGTTTAATTGGTGAAGAATCAGGTCGATTTACTGTTAAAATTTTACCAGCATCCACATAATTTGAAAATCCGATATCTACAAAATGAATATTGTTGTTCATAAGTAATGTCCCATCCTTTGATAAAATTGATATATTTCATATAAGAATCAACCAATTATTTAGTTCTTAATCTAGAGGATAAATTAGTGTCAAACTCCAGCGTTGTAAAAATGCCACCATGTGTCTCTTCTTGAATAATATTAAGAATTGGTTAATATTTTTAAACTGCATGTATAACTCTAAAAGAATTATAGTACCTTTAAAGAGCTTATAATATACTGGTTTTCCATATTATTTTACTATAAGAATGTAAATCACATCAAAAACATTTACAATAACTTAGTATTGTTTTAGTGAAGTTAAATAGACTTTTCTTTCTAAGTTCAGATAAAATGTAAATTGATTTGTATACCATTCTTTAGTTCAAGTATCGTTAAAGGCACTATTTAATTCTGCAAGATAATTTTCACTACTATAAAGTCAGATTTAGGCATTAACACACCTACTCCTATCTTCTATTTTAACTGTTTTCTAGCATAAGACTATTTTCAAAAAATCTTATTAATAGATTATCCAACATGTTAATTTGAATCATCTTCCTATCCATCATTTCAATTGTTAAGGACCCTATTTTCTTCTTAAATAAATTCATTTTATTCTATACTGTGAATTAATTAGGACTCTCATATTTTTAGTTGCAACCATCCTTTTCATGTAATGCATTTCACTATCGATTATACAATAAGAATAATAAGGTAACAAGACAAAACATAAGAAAGATTAAGAAACTTCAAGTTTCTCTTTAATTTCTTTTAAATTTTCTTCATTACATGCTGTAATTGAATCAAACCATTTATATGGTATAAAAATGGTATCTATTCTTATAAGCTCTTCCTGAAAATCTGCATTGCCTAATTTCATATCTTCTATATAAATTCCATAATGCTTATTCTTACTTGAACATATAAGGGCTACTAAAGGCGTTTCTAATATTTCTAATAAGTTCTTGCTTGCATTCTTAGACATTTTAATTCTCCTTTACTTAACATATCTTGTAATTGCATCTGAATTCTTTTTCTAATTCGATGAATAGACTTTGAATGATACGGAATCATTCTTGCGATTTCTTTGTCGGTATATCCTTCATAATAGTATTTTGCAAGAATATAGCGCTCATGACTTTTTAGTTTATTAAAAGGGAATTGCGATACATCTCCATGGACCCAACTTGGATGATTAAGTTCTGATCCTGTAGACATTTCAATTTCTAATATACTAGGGTTTTTACTTTCTAACTTATTAAGTGTTTCCTCTAAACCCTTTTCATTATTTTGATCTGTATAATTATTTTGATAAATCATATCTTTATGATCAAGTAAATCTTGATTCATACTATCGATCAGTCTTTTTAGATTAAATTTATAAGAAACATATATGTATTTTTTAAATGAGCTCCCTTGTGGCTTATAATGACGAGCACACAGTAAGAATGGTATCAATAGCTCAGCTCTTAATTCATCTTTCGTATGATTACGAAACACCCATTTTAAATAATTTAATGCTTTATAGGCTTGTTTAATTGATTCTTGTGAATAGAACCCCCCATCCTTCAAATTTTTTATAATACCCTTATTATTAATATAACAAGCTAGAAAACAGCGAATGTCATAGTTTTTAAAATTAATCACATCTTTCGTTAGTAAGGTGTAATACTTATTGAGAAAATTTTCATATTCTTTTACGAGTGGTTCAGATATACCTGTTTGTTGATATAATAAAACTTGTTTATCCTGTGCTGTAATAGTTCCCATTTATTGTTACTCCTTATCTACTAGGCGCCCCATTAAATTCTTTCATTGCTTTATATCTTACACTTTGGATTCTCTCTCATTTCAATAATTACTCATTTTTTCACTCCTTCCATTATTATTTTTTGTGCTTACACGCCTTCCTAGCGATATTTTTGTCATGCCCCCATCTACTTTCTCTTTATTTGCTATTATAATTTTAGTTAATTTGCAGTACATCTGAAACTTCAAATAAACTTAAAAATCAGTTCTTATTGAACATACATGCCCATTTTAGTATTTTTTAGAGAGTAATTCTATAAATCCCTACAATTCCCTCTAAGTATTATGTAATGCCTTTCACGCGCTTAATTATAGCACAAAAAAATAAAAAAGACAGGATTTAAACCTGTCTTTTATGGAAGTAGAGCTAAATTAATAATTCCTGCACCATATAGCTCATCCCGCCCTTGTACACCAAGGTCTTTAACCATATGTTGCAATAGTTCCCGTACTACTGATACGGATGGATTTACTCCATTATGCAGTTGTTTATAGCGAGCGATAATCAATGCAATTGCCCCAGAGATAATCGGAGTAGCCATTGATGTTCCAGATAAACGTGCGTAATATCCCTCTTTATAAGTAGATAAAATATTTACACCTGGAGCACAAATTTCATTTTCTATACCCTGATTTGAAAATTGAGAATGTTGCATTTTTTCATCTACAGCGGATACAGCAATTACTTCATCGTATGCTGCCGGATAACAAACTTGACTATTTTCATTACCTGTAGCTGCTACAAATACAATACCTTGAGAAATAGCTTGCTTGATAGTTTGATATAGCACTTCTGGGGGACGACTAGCGGTCCCCAGACTCATAGAAATAACATCTACTTTGCAATCCATGGCCCATTTAATCCCACGAACCATTGCTTCAAACCCGCCCTTGCCGTTATCGCCTAGTACCTTAGCACAATATAATTCTGATTTAGGTGCGACACCAACCATGCCAATACCATTATCCATTGCAGCTACAATCCCTGCTACATGAGTTCCATGCCCCTGCATATCTTTATATTGACTAGGTGAATTGGTAAAGTCTATATATTTTTTTACATTATCTATTAAGTCAGGATGATCTTCATCAATTCCTGTATCAAGAATAGCAACTTTAATACCTTCTCCTTTTGTTTTTTTCCAAGCTACCTCAGTACCAATAGCTTTAAGCCCCCAATCAATAAGATCTTTTCCTATTTCTGGAGATATAACTTGCCTTACTACATAATCTGCTACTTTAAACATTACGGAAATTCCTCCTTAGAATTCCCTGTCCCCTTTTTGTAATCGTATCATACTAGAATTCACCTATAAAAAAAGAAAATTACACATTAAAACACAATTTAGACTCACCTCAAAGTATATTTTGAATTTATTTATTAGGTTCTATTTTAATTGTAAATTAACAATATATATTGTTAATTTATCATATTTTATAGGATGAAATAAATTGGTTGAATACTTATTATACATATACTAAATTCCGCTGCAAATGTAGTTCTGTTCTGCATCAGTTACTACTGCCACAATTATTCCTGCTAACGCAACACCTTCTCCTAATGTGCCAATTACTCGTTTCTTGAACATAAAAATTCTTTATCTACTCACACTATAATTTTCTTAACGGAACCACATGTTTTGCATACCCGTGTATGTATTTTTACCCCATACTTTTTAGGACCGTCCCATTTACTATCTATAAACGCATATTCATGTGTGCCTTTTCTCTTACACTTCCACATTTTTAGTAGTTTTAACATACTGTTCTACCTCCATAACATTTAGAAAATCTTTATTATATTTATTGCTTTTATCCATAGATTTTTAACTAGACATTTGTTATAAGTAAATGTTTTTTCTATAAATCCAGCTATTTCATCTATATTATTTTAATACTAGAGCCAATCGTTTTTCATATTACTGCACATAAGTTAATATGTAATACATTTCTATGTTAATTGATATTCTTAAACTACAGATGTAAGCAACAAAAATGTTCTCTATATATAGAGAACATTTATTTATTAATCTTTTTTCATTTTTGTTACCATTGCTTGAAATGAATTTACTTCCTCTGGATTTACGAGTAATCCACTAAAAGCTAATAGCGCTAAAAAACTATTTATAGCTCCCATGATTTTAGCAATTGTATCTTGTGGTAACTCATATCCTAAAAGTATGGCCATAGATTGAGCAAAGACTAAAGTAGCTGATGCCATACCACTCCAGAAAAAAGTAGTTTTAAGCTTATTTTTTATGTTTCCCTTCATTATATAAATCCTCCCAATAAATATTTACATAAGGCATATGTGCTACTATAAACGCTTGAGCTAATTCGTACTCAGCTGTACCCGGTTTAGCATCTAATGATGGAGATGCTCCTTTATTTCCATGGTGTGCTTCAATTGCTCGCATTATGTTCTCCCATAATCCCTGTTGAATCTCTTTATTCATTCCGTGATTCTCTAAATATGTTCGAACTGCAACTGGATGTAGTTTTTTCATTTCATCTTCAAATTCATTAAACATAATATCACATAGTAAAGTCGTTCCTAGCAGTGCTTCACGAACCGTCCCGATTATTTGACGTTGATTTAAAAAACCATACAAAATATAAAATGCTTTTTTTGTATATTCCATTAATCCTTCATCATTATGAAAACTTTTTGGAGCAATTGCTAAAGAATTGTAAAAAAAGGTTTGTAAATTCGCATCCTTAATTTGTTCTAGTTCTTTTTTAAAATAATCTAATGCCTTCGGCTTGTGTATCATCATATCTTTCATCTCCCATAGTTGTGTCCTTGAAAACAGCTATTAATGAATGTTATTTCAAATTCTTTATAAATCTGCATAGTCACTTTATCTTTAATAATAGAACCATTTCTTTTAAATATTATTTTAAAAGTATTACTAAATTCTATATACATGGACATCAATACTTCTACAATGCATTACAGTGAATCGGAATATATTTCACCTTATTTATCATCCATTCTTCTATCTTTTATGAATTTTGAAGTTTTAATAATATTTCAATTCGTACTATATATAACTATTGGTTGTATTTTATTAGATTATTTATGATAAACTACTTTGATATCATCGACCGTTGATTTAGTCCAGTTCTTAGGATTATTTTTTTCTTTTTCTTCATCTATTAAACTATCAGACAAGGGTTTTAATGTTCCTTTAAATGTTATCTTAGACATTTCTACTTGTGAATCATATGTAACACTTATATTTCTTCCATTATAAGAAATAATTAAGTTACCTTTCCCATCGCCATTAAGCTTAATAAAAGATTTTGTAGTAAACCCGTTATTAAAGAAATCTTTCTCTGTGATTTCTTTTTCATACTGATCAAATATAACATCAGATGAACTTCCATTATAAGGTTTATATTCTAATCCATTTTTCAGTAAATTAATGGTACCCAAATTCTCAATCATAAGCGAAAATACTTCATTTTTATCTTTAATTAACTCAGAGGGTGCAAGATTCAGTGTAATATCAAATTTTGCTTTTTCGGGAATTGCTTCTGAGAATTCTTGTATAAAATCAGAGACAGTATACATTTGAAACTCCTTATTATACGTTCCAGAAACTGAAAAGAATCCTTCTGGATATCCAGGTTGTTCAAATTGTGCATTTACTAATGTTTGAGTTAATACTGGTGCAATATAATTCTTTTCGAGAATAGCTAGTGTATTAGCCTTCAATTCTGCTGAAAAATCATCATCATGGTAGATATCCATACCAATAGGATTCTTATTAGCTGATTGGGTAATTAATCCCACTGTTACCTTCTGTTCCTCATCTTTGTTATTTGTAACAGTAAATATCCATTTTCCTTGTTCTGCGTAGCGGACACGACTAAAATCTATATCATGTTTTGCTTCATCTTTTGACGATGGTGCAAAAGAAAATGTTGAAACTTTCATTTCTTTCCTTTTCTTTTTACCATTCATTATTTCAGATACTTCAGCTGAGAACATAACATCAATAACACCAGCATTTTTTTTAGTAAACTGTAAAACTGTAAAATGACAATTTAGCAAATGAGTCTTTTTCGTATCAAAATAATATGAGAATAACATTATATATCCCCTTTCTTTTCTCTTGATATTGTAAACTGTGAGCTATCCTTCCAGCTATCAAGGCGAACACCAATTGGAATTTCTGCATGACTGTTCTTTTTCAATTTTAAAATCATATTCTCTTTATCTAATGTAGTATCTTTATCAATACCAATAGCATGTGTCACAAATCCGCCAGATTCAATCTCAATAGCTGACAACTCCTCTAAATGAGCATTAATTTCAATTGTTAAATCATCCATATCAGAGTTTAAGTCTCTTAAGATTTTTATAGTTTGTTTTTCAATTTCCTGATCCTTATTTAGACGCGATGTAATTTGCTTTATTTTCATCTCCGGAATCCCGTTATACTCCATCTTACGTTGTAAATCACTTTGGTCGATTACATCTTCTTTTGTTTTCGAAAACTGTACTTGATAAGATTTAATTAGGCTATTAAGACGAATCTTCTTTTGGATCCCATCCTGTACATATCTTCTTAGATGATTATTCATCTGTGTTGGCATATTTTCCACTCCTTTATATAATTTTGATACCTAATCTTACTTCCTTAGCATATCGTTTTCTTTTACTTAATATTTTTGGATCTGTTGCTAGAAATAGTCCTTTTTCATTTAAAGATTGCCTTGCTCGACGGATAACTTCTGTTCCAGTAGCAAACTGAATACTATGTATATCTTCTATACGGTCAATGATTCTCCAGTATGTTGTACACAGCAAATTATCATTATTTCTTGTCTCTGGATAATTTTCCAATACGAATTTAACTTTATCCTTTGTATGCTTTAAAGCTTTAATATATGAACTTTCCATTCTCATATTCCCCTTTAACTTTGATAAACTAAAGAAGCATATCTTCTACGGGATTCAATAGAGGCCTCCATACAAAATGACATATTTGGTACGAATTCATAGAAGTGAGTACCTTTAAAAGAGCCTAATTTATTCTTACCGACTTTCATTTCAATGACCGGCATTTTTTCCTCAGTATCTTCATTTAGCCAATAAACCTGAGCACCTTCTTCTTTAATCCCTACTTCATTGTATAAAAGTGCTATAAAATTCGCTTCATATTCTAAACGGTTATTCTCTTTCAAGTCTTCTGTTAATGGCCTTCGATTACCACCTAATTTCCTTAAATGTGCTGTACAAAAAATGGCCAAATCGTATGTTACACACCATTGCTTAACAGTTCTAGCAACATATTCATACAAATTCTTATCTTGTAATTGTTTAGACTCCACCGTTAAATCATAGATACTATCAATCATGAGTACTAATTCTTTATCTGGAAAAGCCATTTTTAAATCCTGAATTCTTTTTTCAATAGCTTCTACACTCGTTCCTTCGGTAGAATCCCATAAAGAAAATCTACTAGCATTTCGATATAAATGTTTAACACCCTCATTTCGCTTTTCTATTACTTCAGGCTCATTCATGTATCGTGCTGGATTTTTAGCCTGTGAAATTGTAATTTGTTGCTTACAAGCAATGTATCTCGGTGTTAATTCATTTACACTATCATCTAAAGAATGATATGCGACATGCGCATTTTTATTTAAATTCGCAATATTTTGACCTACTTGTAACATCCAAGCAGATTTACCTACGTTAGGTTGTGCTGCAATTAAATAAAGACCTGCTTGAACGCCTCCTTCAATTGCTTCATCAAATAGTGGAAATCCTGATCTAAGTCCACCTCGAGCATCTCGGTTCCAAGAATAATCATCTACATCTCGAACTGTTTTTAACATTTTTTGTTCAATAAAGTTTATGGGACGATTAAAAATTTTTTCCGGATTCCTCAAGCAAACTTTCAAAGGATTTTCAATATTAATTGTAAAGATTTCCTCATCTTGATTCAGTGTTGAATTATCAGTATCAACTTCTTGATAATTAATTATTGTCATTTAAGGTGCTCCTTTCACTCATTCCCTGCATAAAATTCATGAAAATAGTAAATGGTAAATACAAACTATTTTCATGAACTTTATGCAAGAAAGAAGAAAATTCTTCCTTGCCAAGTTTGGTAATTATGTGAAATCTTTTTGATAGTAAATAATCCCCATATTATTAGGGTAATTATCTAACGTTAAAGGAAAAATAGACTCTCTAAACCATTCCTGTTCATTACTATCCATTTCCTTTGGAGCAAGGACTTGATCCCAGTTTAATCCTTTCAAATTATCCACCATACCTTTAACAGGAAGCATAATGATTCTTTCAAATTTAGTGCTAATTTCTTTACTAAAATCTCGGGTAACAATTAATATATTTCTTTGCTTTTGCATTTTTTCCGCCCCCTATTTTGTCTTTTTTTATACATTCTATTTTCTATATGTAAACAAACAAATATTATGATAGCCAGCGTAATCATAAAAGTTATTTGCTGAATATATTTTGATTGATTATGAACGCATTTATTAATAATTACTGCAATCCCAAACCCGTAAATAAGGAAAGCAAACTCACCAAATGTTTTTCTCATTTTGAAATCTCCTTATTAAATAAAGGGCACTTTTCTTTATTACAGACACCACTTGCTTGCTTGAATGAATTACATCCATACTTATATTGAGCGTTGTAGACTGAGTTAACAATAATTTTAGTTTCATTTGCTTTTAATGGTGGTGAACAACGTTCTTTTCCCCATTGCTGCATTCTTAATATAGTTTCTTCTCTTGGAATTTGTTGTTGCATATAGAAACTTGCTAATGCGGTAGCGCTATTGTTTCTTTCATCTATAGTTTCTCTGAATAACTTTTCATTCATTGCTTTAATACATGGGGGTTCTGTTTTTATTCTCCTGATTTCCCCTGAAAATTCTGTTCGCTTATTTAATTTTTTGTTCCACTCTTCAATATGTTTTTTTATAACTAACCGTGCACGTTGTGAAACAAATGGTTGCTCCAGCTTAATTTCTCTTGGAGACTGGGCGAGTTGAATTAATTCTACATAACTTAGTTTATTAAATTCGTCATATGTAATAGGAATTTTATAAGCTCCACCTTTTATATTCCATGAGTTGATCATCCGAAACATACGTTTATCATCATATACTTTCGAGTCTAATGTATTATTTGGGCAATAATTTTTAATATCTTTAGCAATCAATTTGTAAATCTGGTTCAGAGCTACATGAGGATCTAATCCTAATGTAATAGCAGGAATTACCAGATGAATCCCTTTGTTTCCAGAAAAATAAAGCTGTACCTGTTTAATATTAACTTGCATAATAACCGTTACATATCTGAGTGCTATCTTTACATCTTCTTTTAGTTTTATATAATCTTTTTCACTTTTAATTATAGTATCAAAATCTAAGTAAAAATCTCCCCATTTTAAGCTGTCACCCGCATTAATAATCCATTTTCCTGTTTCATTCTGAAACCAAATTGGATTAATGTATTGCATTACAGTTTGATACACACCCTGATTATTATAATGCTCTCTGAATTGCCAAGTGTTCTCAGGAAACATAAAATGCTTTCGTGTAAACGGATATTTTTTTGTTTTTAAATCAGCACCACATTCAACCCATAATGTAACATTATTATGGTTTTGCGGTATCACTGTTTTTTGCATGACGTTTAATCTCCCTATTTATCCCTGTCACCTTATGAATATTTTCTTTCCTTTGAATAAAATCTCTTGCTTCTTCTAAATACTTTTCTAATTCAAAAGCATTTCTTAATGTTCTAAGTTGTTTTTCTTTCCGTTGTACTTTGGCAACATCAATCATAAATAATAATTCATCGACTGTATAGTTACCTAGCATATATTTAAATTTCCCCTCATCTTGCTTAATTATATGATCATTAGGAATGATATCCATTTTCTCATACCAATAATTTAATAAGTCTTGTAGAGTAAATCTATTTTTCATTTCTAGATAAAACCCCAATTCTACTCTCATCCAATTTCCCGAATTTGGATCTCTTTTTAAAATCGGTGGCGGTGGTACCTCTCTTAAAATATTGTGATAGTAAAATGAAGTGGGACTTAGCAAATTATTGGGTAGCTCTTTTGTTTTCATAATCTCCTCTACATGATAAAGAGTTGTAACAATTTGAGGGTATGTTTTTGAAAAATTATCTAATTCTTCTTTAATTTCTTGTAAAGTCCATCCTTTATTCAGTAAAACTTGAATTGAGGAAATAGCACTATCAGTTCTTGCTTTTACTGAAAATCTAGCTTGGGTGATGTAAAGTACAAAATAGTTTGCAAGTTCTTCAACCGTCTGCATTGATAACTCACTCCTATACTACTTTTTTGTCTAAATAATTATTAAAGTCCTTTAGATTGTGTGAAGCTATATGATCAAATGATGCATTTTCATCTTTAATAAACTCTCTCACATGTGATAATAATTGATTGTCAGTGGAAATATTTAATCTTATTTTATTTTGTTTTAATCTATCTAATTCTTGTGTAACTTCAAAACTATTCCAAGGATTATCGGGTATTATGCTAATCAGAGGATCATTTGATTTTTCTATCTTACAAATATCCTCTTTAGTTTCTACTGTTTCCTGTGACTGTGCTTGAATTTGAGTTAATTTACTTTGTTGTGAAACTCTATTAAATGGAGTGGTAAAAAAGTTATATTCCATTTCTATAGCGTTGTTATACATTGTTTGTTGTTCTAAAATTGGTTTAACTGGGATACTGTCCTTGTTGCTGCTGATACTGTTGGTTCCAATGTTGCTGCTGTCCTTGTTGTAATCGTGCATTTTGGGTGTGCCCTACGTAATAATTAGAATCTTGTATTAGATTTTCATAATCATTTTCATCTGTCTCAATATTTATCTTATCGTAAATAGATGAACCTATACCAAACATAGATGCACAATTATTTAAACAACACGAAGCAGCTGATTTATACGCACCATCTGAATTCCCTGTACTACCTATTATAACTTTAGAACCATATTGCGATCGTTGTCCTAATCCTGGAATAAATAAATATCCTTTAACACGATACACGTATCCATCAAAAAACCAAGTACCGGTATTTCTATCATATTGATACACTTCTTCTCTCCATTGTTCTACAAGTTCAAAATCCCAATATGTAATGCCATCTGTTGCATAATCTAATATTCGAGTTACAGTTTTTGATCCTATATACTTATGATTCACGTTTTCCAGCTTACTTTCTAGCCAGTCCTCTTTACATTCTTTAAGTTTTTCTCTAATATCTTTAATTTTTTCTAACTCAGGCATAAACTTTTCAATTACTACTGGCATATAAAAATCCCCTATCATAGTTTAAGCATTTCCCTTAAGTGATAAATATTGTAATGCATTTCAAACCCTTTATTTTTATTGTATCATGCTGCAATAAACTAAACAATAAAAAAATGCAGTTACCTTCAGATCTCTCTAAATTACTGCATTTTTCTTTATAATACCTATTTAATTAAAGCAATTGCGGCAGTCCCTAAAGCACTTACTATGCCTAGAACAGTAAAGAATGCTTTCCATAGTTGGCCAATAAACTGTTCTTGAGAATCTATAAACTTATCTTGAGATTTCATTGCTACATCTTGTTTGGAATTTAATTCACCTACGTTCTCTTGCACAGTGAGTACACCACGTTGAATCAAATTAACCGATCCTTGTATATCATTTAAAGATTTTCTTATATTTAATACTTCTGTTTCTAGTTCTGTTACTCGTTTTTCTGTTTCAGCACTTTTTCGATCCATATGCTTCATAGTCTCTCGGAGCTCTTTAATTTCTTTTTCTAACTCATCTTGACGCTCAATCAGCCTTTTTATATCCATTTCTGTTAAAGATATAGTTCTATCACTCGGCATAGTATTTGCCTCCTTGTATACTATGATTCTTTTGTATAATGTAATCTCACAGCATGAAGGCAGGGGTTAACTCCATTATAAGGATCAGGGTGCAGATGTGTTTTAATCCAAACCCTTTCTGCTATTTGGTTTTTCCAATCAGCATTTAAAAGAGGTCGAAGTGTATAATCATTCTCTTCTACGTAGACTTCATATTCATAGATAGCTCCGTTTAATTGTGTCTCCATATTTTTAGGGTAGCTAAATGCGCCTCTATTTAGAAAAACATGCTCTACGGATTCTATGTTATATACCCCTTCCATATTAAATGGTGTTAACAACATTCCTCCGCTGGTTTCAAATGTTGTTAAAAATAAACCTATTTCTTGTGCACCTAATGTAAAAATAGTTTTTCCATCTACATTGATTGAATAGTTCTGTACAAATGTGATTCTAATTTTTTGCACAGGTACACTCGGGAAAAACCATTTCTTTCTTGGGGCATGATTTTCAGATGCTATACTAGTAATTTCATTTTGGTGAAAGCCTTGAATTGTTCGCCACCCATCATTGTAATGCATTTCAATATCCTTTATTTGAATCCCTCGTTCTGGGTGAGGGTGTATTGCAATTGTATTAACATGAAGGTTATTAACTAAATGCAATGGCAGTTCAATTTCTAATACAACGTCCTCACCATTTTGAGGAACATCTGTTGGAGAGTCATATGTTACGGTTCTTCTCCAAAAAGATAAATTGTCACCATTAAATGCATTTAAAATGTTATTATCTATTACTTTTCCTTTTTTACTGGTTCTTCCCACTTGAACTTTTAACTCAGAAGGAATAATCCGTTTTCCATTGATATCCACAATATGAGTTTTTGATATTTGATGAATTTTTGGTATAGTTGCAAATCTATATTGTAAATCAATTTCAGATCTTGGAATTGTAATTTGATTATTTTGGAATTCTTTTGGATAATTTATCTTCATATCTTGCACAAAAGCTGTCTTATGAAAATTTTTATTTATAATTGATGGTCCACCAAGAGTATCTACTTGCTTTTCAATAAGAGCCATGCGGTCCTCTAAGATTTTCACATAATTATGTAATGTTAGATTTTCCATCATAACTGTTTGATGTGCTTCCTTAAGTGTAATATTTAATTCGTTTGTTTGCTTATACAACTCCAATAACTCTGCATATTTTAAGTCTTCATTTTCATTATACTCTTGGGAAGAGGTTGGTCCACGAAACTTCGCTCCACCACTTTTACTCGTAGGCATTCTCATAACTTTGATATCTCCTTTCAGCTTCAGCAACTCGCTCATCTAATTGTTGCAAATGCTGTTTCAGTTCATAAATACCTAGCATGCCATTGACAGAAGAATCTCTGTTTAATTGTATCATATTGTCCCCCAAAGTTCTTATGTGTCCGTTATGTATATTGTTCTGCATATTTTGTATTTCGCTTATATTTTCCACATTTTCTCCTATTTTCATAGAAATACTAATATTTTTCTTACCTTCAAACCAAGATTGTATACCAAGGTCTGCTTTTTTCTTTAAATCAGTAATAGAACGATGCAACTGTCTAATATCATATATTTGCTCTTGATGGTCATGTAATGCTTTTTCTGACTCTCTATGCCCTCTATATCTAGCGTTCCTTTTCATGATGTTAGGATATTTGTATAGAGGTGACATAGGGATTGCAGGATTCATTAAATCCACTATATCTTTTGGTGGCTCATCTATTGTTGCCGGCTTATCCATCAAAGGCGGCACAATTGGCTCTTTAGGATCTTTAAATTTATCTTTGTCTTTTATAGTTTGTATAAATAGCTTAGATGTTTTCATACACTTATGTACGGAGTAGGAAATATCGTATGCTGTTTCACTCTCTATATTACTCGTAACAACTAAGGATTTGTTTGTTTCCTCTATTACAGTTAATTTCTTATCATATATCCAGTTTCCTTTTTCTGAATAGGGATGCATTGCGGAGAAAATTGCTTTCTCGCCTGGCCTAATCGTATAAGTATTTGGTGTTAACTGTATATCGCAAATAGTTTCCACTCGACCCATTTGTATTTCTACGAAGTCTTTTGTGTATCCAATATAGGGGCTGCCTGTCCAATGTTCACTTTCACTTAATTTATCGAATGGCAATCCATAAAACCAGTTTCCAATTAGCATATTTAGATTTTGAGAGCTTTTGCTTTTACTCTTAACAGAAACCACCCATGACTCAGAGCCATCTATAAATGTATAGAGTGCTCCAAGCAAGCGGCCATATCTGCCTGAACCAAAATAGGACATATTCGTAATCCGAATAAGATTACCATCCTCTTTAGATACATCAACTTCTAATGCTTCTCCTGTAGATAAGGATATTATTTTTTTGTTACCTAGCTGATCCCAATTAATAATGATTTGTTCTGCTGGTAAATCTCTTAGCATTTCTCCTTCTTCACTTTGCTGAGCGTTAGCAAAGAATAATGTAAGATGTTTGGCAGTTTGGTCCATTTAATCACCTCATTTAGCACGCAATTGAATGCTATATATTTTTGGAGTTACATAAGGTACATTTGCATCCCTGCGTAAATTTGCACGTAAAATCATTTCATTGTGCTTTTCAATATTTTTATTCGTTTCATAAATTAATTGGAAGATACAATTCTTCGGTAAATAATTTAAAACAACTTGTCTTTCATGAATAGCAAAATAACTACGATTATTAGGAGATATATTATGAAATAAAGTATGAGACTCTACAAACTGCATAGATTCAAGATCACCACGGACTCTTTTTTCTTTTGCGAAATTAAATTTGCCTATGATTGTTTCAAGTGGCAACTCTTCTCTTCTTGTATCTACTCTATCTTGCATATCTCCCCAATGATATAAAATTTGAATTTCATTCCATCCCTTTTCAAATTTCATTGTTACTTCATCATTTACAGGTGCTAATCGTTGACGATTTACATATACAGAATAGGAGCCTAATCGTTTTCTTGAGCCGGTCCCTAGCATAGACATTACAGATAAACTTAATGGCTCATTTCTTGATTCATCTGCAAATACACAAATACTATATCTGTAGAAGTTATCATCAAACCCTCCACCGTCTCTTCTGAGGGATAAGATATTTCCTTTTGGTATGTAATCTACACGAATTATTTCAGGACGGTTTTGATACTGCTGATCCCAAATACTATTAAGAGGAATTTGACCATTGAACGGGATATAAGTCCTCTCTCTTTTCCATTGATTAATCCCCCTAAATAACTTAGGGTTTTCCAGCTCATCAAACGTTTCTTGTGTTGAGCCTGTTTGCGTATTAAGAATTTGTTCTGAAATTATGCCATCGCCATTATCTTTCATAAGTCGGAACACTTGCATACCATTAATGACCTCTCTTGTTGGCTCACATTTGCTCGTTTCAATTTGCTTAGTCTCTTTTGTATTAAGAGTTACTACCTTGGCGAATTTAGGTTGTGTATCATCTGAAGATGATACTGGATGCCAAATTAGTTCCTCCAAACTCTTCGCAGGATCATGCAAAGCAATCTCATACTTTAGCTCTGTATTAAAAGGAACATCCTCTTTTGTCATAATAGATACTTGCTGAATTGTATCTTTGAATGGAATTGGATTTGTATATAAAACACCTTCACTTAGGTAGTCCTTCTTATACATACCAATTGTCTTTGCTCCAAAATAGTAATTATAAAAGTCACCAGACCTTTCATCATAGTCACTTTTTTCGAATACAAATTTTACACCTTGTGCATTAATTTTTTGGAAGCTCCATATTTTAATACCAGTAATTTTATCTGTTTGTGCTTGCTGATAAATAGGAGAGAACGCTGCTCCATCATTTGTGTATTCTAGCTTGATATTAATTGGCTTTCCGTGATGTGGAATGTATTCAATATAATTCAGCTCTTCTACTTCATCAAACATGACAGTCAATTCAGCTCGCATGACATTACTTGCACTTAACTCTTTTGTTTTAACAACATGCCACCAAGCTGTATTAATATTATCGTCAAATGCATGTGTAATGCTTTCCAATGCTTCATTCTTCTGGGATGGCTGTAGTGTTTGGAAATACGCTTTGTTTGGATCAATAATAATTCTTTTCCCTTTTCCGATATTCTCAGACAAGGTTACCTCTTTATTCTGAATATCTACAAATATAGTACTATTTGCCTTATTCACATCACTAGCATTCTCAAAGGTAACCACATAGCTCTCAAAGTACTTATAATCACTGTTATTAGATACTAATAGCAATTCATCTATAGACTTAGAGATATTAGCCAGTTCATGACTTAGTTTGTTTCTCTCTGTTTCTATTAAGTTAAAATCAGTCATAATTTGTGTCGTTTGATTAATAGTAGCATCATAGGCATCTGTTATATCTTGGTGTATCTGTGACACATGATTATTATATTTATCAGCATCTGACTTTTCTTTTCGAAATACCTTTACTGGATTAAACGATGGTGTTCCAGGTCTATGCTCTCGCAACCATTGTGCAAACTGATGTGTAATAGTCTCAAAAGTAGGATATCTGCCACGAAACAGATATCCTTTTATAATTTCTTCTACTTTTCTTGTGATTTGTATCTTTTTTATACTCATGTAATCACCTTTTCTTAGTCTGGTCTTCTGCAATCTGTATAGTTTACTAAAAGATTAGTTTCTACACGATCACCATTTGTATTGTAAACAGTTGCCTTCGTTAATTGGAATGTATCCTCAGTATACGTTTCTCGCTTTGTTATTCCGCCGCCTTTTTTAAACCAAATGTCAAACATCCAATCTGCAGAAGCTTCAAAATTAAGACCACCAGTTTCTTTTGTAATTGTATAAAACTCATAGTTATAATGAGTAGGATAATTTGAATTATGCCAGTACTCTATGCTAGTGATTATGTTATTCTCTTTTAAAGTTGGAATGATATTTTCAGGTCTACTAGGCATCGGATACATATTTAGTGAAGTAAAAACAATGGCATGTTTTACTGCATCATGTCTGTATTTATTGTTAAATGTAAATAACCCAAAAGTAGGGTCAGTAAACTGATTCCATTCGACATTAAATTCTTTCCTATTAAGGCCTTTGAGTCTTTCGAAAGACATTACCTTAGATAAATCGATTTCATTCACAGGAGTAAATTCTTGATAGAAAGCAGGTTTTCCATCAGGGTTTAGACCTGTAGAGATTATTGCAACTCTAGCATCCACTTTTGCATCTATTAAGTTTTGAATTAGGATTTTTACATTTTGTTTCATATTATGGAACCATAGATCTTCTAGTTTTTCATAAGTATTAATAGATAACACTATGTCAATTTTACCTATCTCATTAGCTGTGGCGTTTCCTGTTAATTTTCTAGGGAAAAGTTTATGTTTAAACATAGGGATTCTCGGGTACACATCTTCTGTATCTTTTTCCCCTGTAAATTCATATTCCTTTTTGAATTCCCCTGATTCTACAACTAATTTTTTAATCTTATGGAAATCATCTTTCACAGAAAATTTAAAGTCACTAACAAATGAGCTACCAAAGCAATTCTTGCCACGAGCACGCGTCTTATCGTCACTAGTATTATAAGCACTTGCAGTCGTAAATCTAAGCGGACCTTTTGTACAGTCATTCCCTATGAATGAAAGTGAATCAGTTTTTACTTCTCCATTTTCATCTATGACACCAAACTTAACAACTACTAGATTATTTTTACTAATTAAATTTGTATCAACAGGAATTGTTTTCGATACATATCTTTGGTTATTGATTTTTTCAGTATTATTAAAAATCTCTTTACCATTAATCTTAACAACAGAAAAGACATTAACAATATTATTAATACTTTTCACATTAACTGTGATTACATGAATAGGCTTTTCAACATTATTTTCTTTATTTGCGCATAATGAATATGGAACATTTAAAAAATCAATTTTTATATTATCTGAATTCCCTTCAATATTAACATCTACAGGCGTTTCTTTTTTACAATTAACAGCTATCAGCTTGAGCTCCTTTGTAGAACTAATACCACTTTCATTTGTTGCAGTTACACTAATTGAGAAAGTATCACCAGGATCAAGTAAAGTTGTGTCTAATGAAAGATTATGAGTAAATTCTTTTTTATTTTGCAGCGCTATTACTTCAGGGTCTTTTATAAGTTTACCATTTATTTTTAAAGAACAACTAAATGACTTTATTCCTAAAGTGTCTGATATATATACGTTTAAGCTTTCAAATAGGCTATCTTTAATATTAGGATTCTCTTCTTGAGTTAGATATTTATTTCCACATAAATCCTTTGGAGCATCTTTAAATTGAATCTCCGGACCATTTGAAGAAATGCCAGTTTCAATAAAGTTTTGAGAAGGACATATCGATTTAATAAAATCTTCGTCCAATCGATATACAATGACATCATCTTTCCCACCCACATAAGGTGCTTTACTGTAATCCACAGTACCATTATGGAGCCATAAAAGATTATTTACTGATTTCAAAGCCCCTATTGAATGCTCTGGATAGCTTACTCCAGCTGACTTATATTGAATTCCTTGTGACCATCTAGTTTGCTCTACACCTGTCCTATCTCTATAGAGCACACCTAATGCTGTTATTAGAACATTATCTTTGCCTGTGCCACTGGTAATTTGAATCGCAGGGCTCTTAAAGAATTTTTCCCATCCCACTTTTACGACGACTTCTCCGTTTTTAGTGGTAAATTTATAATTGGATGCATAGGCAGTTAAGGATATTTTCCTTACTTCAAGTTTATTCGTTACATCATTGTAATACTGAACTAAAATATGAGTTACTAAATTACATGAATAAATATTTCCAGATGGCTGATAAGTAAATGTATCAGGGTTAAAATCACTCATTGTATCACAAGCATGATCAATCCAATCATTTTCAAAAACCGGTATTACATAACTCCCTTTTTCCCCTAGACTTGGAGCAGAAGAAAAATCACCCTGGATTGTTTGAGGGAACCAATCTGCATCATTCTTGTCGCTTCCTACTAGGATTTTTTCTATGTTTGAAACTTGCCCATGTGTCTTTCCTATGCCTACTGGCCAAATCACATGTGGGTCATCATAATAATCCGAATAGAGCAAACTAATAGCATGGATTTGAAAAGCTTGTTTTGATTCATCATTTCCTGCTGCTAACATTAGTACAGGGCCACTAAATTGCTTACTCCATCCTATTGCAAGCTTTGCACCTGCCCCATTATCTAAAAATGTTAAAGGCAGCGTAGACGCTGGAATATGTATCATTTTAATCTCATGAGAGCCATTGTCGTTATAAAGATAATAATAAAGAGTAATGTCCTCTAATTTATAGCAATCTCGAACTCTCTTTTTGCCTTCATGATTTGTATCTGGTCTACGGCAGTCTTCCACTACAAATGAAAAGCTTTTGTTAATAGATAAGTTTTGAGTATCATATGCAGTTATGCTAACTGTTACAGCGTCACCTTTTTTAATACCTAAATCAGTAAGTTTCTGATAAGGGACTTTTACGTATATGCTAGATTCATTAATGCCCATGATACTGATCGCTGGCATTTCTTGTATAGAAACTGGTTGTTTCTTTTTGTTTTTACAGCCACATCCTTCTTGTTCTTCAAAAGCATCTAACCATTCCCCGAAATCCTCTATTTCCATAAGATCTACCTTTGAATTACTAGTATTCATTGCTTGCAATACCGCTTCTTCAGGTTCAAATAATATGCCGTTTATAGTATAACTAATGCTACGTATGGAGGATGAGGCCTGAACACTTCCATAGAAGATAAGTTGATCATTTTCACATAGTGTTATTGGATATTTATCTAAGATAATTGACATACCCTTTGTCTTATCCGGTTCAACTGGCTTATCTTCTTCTGGCATATTGTCACAAGTTACAACTTCAAATATGCATACATCAAATGCCATACCTTTTTGGTCGTATGCTCTCACTGAAATGGTTGTAGTTCCTTTAGGAAGCATAAGCGCTGGTATCGTAAATTCAAAATTTGATTCTGCTCCTGAAATGGTTTTGGTTTCTTTTTTCTTCGGTCCAATATATAATTCAGCTTTTGATAAACTATTGTTACTTATTGCTTTGCATTTCAGTGTTAAATCCTTATCATCACACCATTGAGCTGATTTATTAAGAATACTAATCTTTAGATTTGATGGTTCAATAGTTTCGGTAATTGGATCATCGGGAGTTTCTTTATAAATAATATCAGGAGCTATTGTATTTGCTTTTTTATAACTCTTTTCACTCTCGTAACTATTTGAAACCGTACTTATAGTTTGTAAATTAAAATTATACCCTGTTAGTATAGGACTGGCTTGCAAGAATGAATTTGCTGATTGTGGTGCTGAAGCATAGTCTTTAAGCATGAATCCTTCTACAGTGTAATCATTTGGTCTACGTCCTAACACCTTTAGTCGCAAGCTATAAACAGGATATTCTGATTCTAAATAAGCATCTTTTTGTTCTAATTTTTGCTTGGAACTTTCTACAGTTCGGACTGTATATATCTTTGGTGGCTGTTCATCAGAAAGCACTTGATGCTGCAGCGGTGTTATAGGGTGCCATGTAGTTCCATCATCTATAGAGATAAAATACTTTAACCATTCATAAGATAACTCAGGATTTTCAGAGAACATTTGTGGGATATTCTGATTTACATTTAAAGATATTTTATCTAGTGCTTTATCAAAGAAAAATGGAAACGTAACTAGCTCTCCTTCTTCTTCATACTCACATGACCATATCTCTATATCCCTAATTCCTATGCACCATCTGAATCCTTCAAATTTTTCTACTCCCATATCTATAGTATCTAAATCAATACTATTCATAAGGCGATTGATTGTTTCACCAATACTTGTTGCTTTAATATTCGTTTCACCCAATAGAGGATAGTTCGCTTCTACACTACTCTCATTTACTTTTACTTCTATACCTAAATCTTCAAGAGAAATCAATGGGCCTTCTACACGAGGTGCATATTTATATTTTTTAGTAGCCATATCCATTGCGTATTCAGACTTATCTTCTGATTGTGTTTTCTTCTCATAAAAGATATGACCTATATCTGTAATGTATTTATGAGATTGCTCAAATAGGATCGAGATTACTTTTGCTTTTACTGGTGCAAAATGAAACTGATATTGATTTTCCTTTTTGTCTTTAGGTAGGACTGACTTCGGCTGATTCTTCCCATCAGATACTAAAATATTTTTAATAACAGCTGTCTTTGCTCCATAATTAGAAGGAGTATACATATTCAAATTGATTTCATTAATAACTTTTTCCTCTTTTAATATAATTTGCATATGTAGTTTTAAGCTGCCATTATCTGCATCCTCAGCCCATTGTATGGTTTGATTGCCATGCACTTGATAATTCCAGCCTAAGTTTTTTGCCACACGCACTTTATCATGCTCTCGGACATTTACTTTTTCATATTCAAACCATGTGTTAGGCGAGCCATCTAAGACAGCTGAATAATCACTATGATTGTTTTCTTCTCCTAAGAAAGTAGGAATATAATTCTTATTTGTTAGAATATCATCCGTAACACTATGTATTTCTGTATTGTTACCTGGAAATCCATTTGATTCAGTGCCAATAATAAACTTATCTTGCTTACGATTACCGGCAATAATAGTAACACTAGAATCTAGAGCGACATTTTCTCTACTCTTTTGAGGCAATGTTACAGCCCCATTTACTATTTCTAATGGCTTTCCTACGATACGGCTATAGTCTATCTTTTCTTTATTTAAAAAGTCATCTCTGCCAAATTTGATATCATCTTCACTTTTCTCTGCATAGATTTCTAAATCCCTCATTTTATCAAAAATATTTTCATATTGATTATTAAGAATTTCATGCTGCACAGTATTGTGATTAAAATCTGTATACAATGATCGCCCTATGATATCCATCTCCTGAAACAATAGCTCAAGATCTTGTTTAATTTCTATCATCATTTGATTAAAATCTTCACTCCAAGGAGGGCCACCTTCTGGAGCAAAACGAGGCACCATATTTGGTTTCCCTACAGAAGTAAAGAATTCTTGAAATGAATTAAATACAGATGCAATCAGCTTTGGCTCTGACTGAATAGAGTTATCTTCAAATTTTTGCTTTGCTCGTTCAAACAATTGACGAGCTTGGAAATATAGCATCTGAGAGTTATTTTTGATTGGCTTACTCATATTAAACCTCCTGATCGTATGATTGACACTTAATACTGTAACTATATAAAGCTGGCGTAACTGACTCATCTTCCATGCTATTTCGACGCAGGATTGCTTTTAATCTAATATCAGTTGTCACGTAGTAATAATCAACAGTAATGTTTTCAATTTTCGCTCCATCAATAGGTTTACCGAAAACAATTGTTTTCCCTATTTGCGCAAAGGTCTTTCCTTCGTTTTCAGTGAGTCTTTCAGTGTCGTATGTGTTTGTAGCATGATTTGTTATGTTTTTAAATTCTTCACCATTTACACGAACAATGATAGGGAATTCAGGTGTTTTATTTTCGTTTTGAGCATAGCGATTTTCCTTTTCATTGTATTTAAAAAGAGAATTTCTAAATAAATAAGGGCTATGCTTCAGCTCAATTGCATTATTGAAATCCGCTGATTCAAAACTTTCTCCTGTATCTCCATTTACATCTATATACTGGGTTGGTGTAATGTTATTTTCATAATCTAATACAACTACATACGCTTCATCTGTTGGCTTATAATCGACAGTATAAATACTAGATGCAGAGTAGTACTTACTAAAGATTCCTATCTTCTTCCCATCGTTTGAGATAATATATGTCTGCGGATCCATAGGCACTCCATTTCTCCTTAAAACGACTGTCTTATTTGATACGATTGGGAATCTAAAACTATATTGAATTAAAGAGTGTCCTTTGAATTCTGGATAATCTCCTTGTATCATATCTCCAGATAACAGTTCGCCATATACGTATTTTTTATCATTTGGCAAAATTGGAATCCAATCCGATGCATTAGGATTTTTCTTATACGTTATATAGTATTCTATATCTGTAATTTGAGCTGTATTTATGCTTCCGAGCTCTTTTGTAATTGGATCAGCTACTGCATTATCTATTTCAAGATGATGATGCTTTTCAACCGTGCTTAGTCCTATCTTATTTGCGTTACTAGATAAGGGAAGCGGCTCGGTTACCATTATTGAATGGTTTTTGTACTTACGTCCAAAGATTGATATATTGTATGCACCATATAGATATGAAATCTTATTAACTGCTTTCCAGCTTTTCTTTAATTCCTCATCATTATTAATAGCGTTATCTTTATCTTTTGATAATGCTTGCAACTTCAAGAGCATTGGGTTTTTATAGTCACCCATCCTTATAGCTTCCATTGCACGCTTAGCACTTTCTAGTACTCCACTTTCATTGACACTAAGAGCCCATTCTTTTAATTTCTCTAAATAAACAGACCAACCAGTAATCTCATTCTTTTTATCAAATTCCGCAATGGTTTCATTAGGATTTTTGTAATCTGGGATCAATTGTTCTGAAGATGATAATTTTCTCCATAGCTGCATGTTTTGTTCTTCATCTTTGTTGACAATAAAATTCTCACTTACATAGTTTTCTTGTCGTAGTAGTATTTTAATTTTAGATACATCAACAGATGGAAACTGAAATGTCATAAGGTTTACTGACTTTTTGTTTCGCTGCATAGGGTTGATATGATTCAGAGAAATTAATTCGTACATTTTTCCGTTCATATCTTCTGTTTCATAACCATAGATGCTAACAATCTCTAATGGATATGCACAAAATGGTTCAAAATGAATATCTGAGACAGTAGTAACGCCATTCAAAGTTATCTCCAACTCACATAACGCCCCATCCTTGGGAACTTCTTGATAGTCATTTTTCCATAAGTCGTTGATATTTTGTTTAATTGGTTGATCCACTAAAATACTTTCTGCCCAATATGTATTTAGCGAGCCATCTATAGCTTGGTCAATTGTATGATTAGGATTTTCACTAGGATACCCTGTTCTATTTAGAACGTTTATATGAGCAAGCTTACGGCCATAGTTCGTTCTTAACTGGTCAATGGTTTCTACTCCAGCTAACTGTAAAGCATCACCTACATTTTCAGCAAGAAATGTGGAGTCTAAATATTTATCGAAACGATCTTTTCTTAGACTTTGTAATACTGTTTCATTAGTTTCTATATACTCTGGTGCCTTAAATTGCTCATGGATTCCATCAACAAAGCCATCTGTATTTTTCATAATTAACTTGTAACGATTTACTTTTGTTTGTAATGCGTATACATTTTTTCTAATAGTTGCTAATAGAGATTTTGAAAGCTGTTTGTTATCATCTATAAACCTATCTATTGTAGATGACGCTTCAAATAATGTAGCCAAATCAAAAGCAATTTCCTCCATATTTTCATTATACGATTTAGAATTCGTCTGTTTTGATTGCATTCTAGCTTGAAAAGTAGGGCCGTTATTTTTCCCATCTAATTCTGTTAATAATTTCTCTAATTCAGCCTGCATCTCATAATTTGTTTTTATTTTACCTTCTTTTTGCTGAAGTTCTAGTAACTCTATTAACTTTTTTCTTTGAGTTGTAGGCATTGTAATTAAGAAATCATCTAAAAACTTAGTCATATGTTATGTCCTTTCTCTGGGTTATAAAGTAAACAAGACAGCCGAAGCTGTCTATTTACTCACGATACCTTGCTTTCCATCGAATGGAATATAGGATTTTTTATTTTCGTCCCATTTCTCTAAAATAAAATGGCTTAAATGAGGATGATCTGCATATGAAAAAGTAACATTAGCCATTCCATCTTGCACTTGAACTTGTAAACCTTTTGGTGTAATTCCTTCTTTAACTACATCTTGATGGTTTCTCATAATAGAAAAATCAGCTGTCCAGTTTGCCCCCTTCATGGATTGCATATCTTCTTGGACTGACTTTACGATTTCTTCTAAATCAAATAAAATTTGTGTAACTTTGCTATTCTTCTGAACCATTTGCTGAATAAAAATATATAAGAAATCTTCAGGGATATCTTTAAATTGCATTCTCACCGGAAAATATAATACCCATCCTTTTTGCGCTGTTGTAGATAGTGTTACGATACCCTTTTCTGTGATAGTACCTTGTACAAAACGATTATATTCATCACGAGCGGGCATGCCATCAGAGGTTAATACACTCACATCACCATCAATAAAAGATATGCCATTTGACTTTATGATACTAAAACTTTCAGCTTCTATATCAATATTGTACTTATGTGGTATAAACAATTCTTTATTAATTTTCTCTACATTTGCAAGTGCCATCTCTTGTAATTGACGTAATCTATAATCTAACTTCAATCCGTCATCTATATTTACATCCACAGAAGCAATAGCATTATTGAGTTCTTCAAAGAATACTCCTTTTGTCAGCTCACCACCACTGGTATCCCCTTTCTCACCAATACTGGATGCTATTTTATAAACCTCATTTTTCAATTGGTTTAGTGTATCTTCTAGACGTTTTCCCCGATTAGCGGTACTTTCAAAACAAGCAGTAGATATTTCTGTTAAAGCTTCATCTGCACGAATTAATGCTGATAATGCATTGGTTGAAGCAGTATCTAACTTAGAAGGCAAGTTTAGAATTTTATACTTCTCTCTATTCCAATCGCTCAAATTTTGATTCATTTCATCTATCTGTTTTTCAAGTATATTTACAAATGGTATTAAATCTTTCGAATTATATATAGGCATTTTAATACCTCCCTTTCAATATTTTATCATGAAATGCATTACATTAACCACTAGATTTCATATATTTCTGTAGATATTTCTGATATCACTGGCATTGCATTTAGTTTAACGTAATCAATAAGAAGCGATCCTTTTCGGATGTCTTTAGATTTATTTAAGATGATATCAATCTTATGTACGCTAGACTTTACTTTTATTGATTGTTTGTAAACCATCCATTGAGGCTGATTGATTTGCGCTAACTCAATTGTTTCTTTCGTCCCATCATCATAGGATATCTCTAACTGACCTAAACTACGCTTTGTTGCCATTTGCTCTTTTATAGCTTTAATCTCAATTCCATATGTACTATGATTGATTAAGTGACCAGGTAAAGTAATGCCATACTCAGCATCATTATTGATACGTAAAGCATAATTATCCCCTGTTCCTAAGAATGCATTAATTACTTCAAACGAACCTTTACTTATAGAGCTATTATAATATCCTATATGCTGATTATATAAGAACTCATGATTTGGAAGAATATTATAATCATCTTCCTGCTTGAATTCATTATAAAATTCAATAACAGGCAATGTACCATAAGCTTTATGTTTGGCTACGGCTTCTTGTATTTCGGATTCAATAAATCCATTAGGATTATCCTCTGATTTCAATATACTTTTTGGAAGCCTAATAATTATAACCCCATTCTCTTGGTAAGCTTCTCCATCAAAGTAGCCAATGTCCCAATGGTATAGTGACTCTTTATTAACTTGTTTAATAATTTCCCTTGATAAAGATTCATCCAGTCCTCCACCCTTTGTTCTTGTATCAAGAATGGTTATGTTGTCTTTTGATGTGCTATTGGACTGTAGCATTGCTTTTCCTAATCGAAGCAAGGTTGGATTATATTTCTGGTCTTTTTGATTAAACCAAAACTCTTCATCTGTATGGAAAAGTACCTTCTTACGAACTGACCCTGTTACAAATTTGCCATGCAAACTAGGGTTAGCTAAATCAACTAATCTAACTGCAGAAGGGCATATGTACACATGAATTTGTTTTACTAGTAATTCTAGATTGCTAGTTCCTTCTTTCTTTACTTTAAATGGCTCTGTATCACTTTCAATAGGAATCCATCTATGGAAACCATTTTCAGCTACTGTGTGACGATGACCTGGTGTTGGATTTAAATCTAAATGGAAAAACGATTCATTCTTTTCGAACCCTCGATATGTATACCATTCTTCTTTGTATGCGTATTTTATATATACTTCATCTTGCTCACCTATACGATCTAATAAATAAACAATTCCCTTCATTGCATCCACATCAGCTACTCGGAGATTTCGTTTATTATTTCCTCTAATTGAATATACTTCTAGATAACTAGTATTTTTTGGTGAGCTTAATAAAATAGGAGTATACCTTGTTTGTATGGAATACTCATTTAATATCATAGGCCGTTCTTTATCTACCAGTATAGTAGCATTATTATAGAATTCTTGATTCGTATATTCTGGAAGGCTGTATTCCAAATCAACCTCTACGATATCATTTGGCGATTTAACCATTCCCAATAGCTGCGGATACGAAATGTATATCTCAGGTGGTCTTTCTATTGAATTTAACTCATGATAAGGCAATCGCAATCTCTTTAAAAACCTTCCACTTTTAACTCGAATATACCAATTTTCTTGTTCTATATTTTGTTGCTCAATCCTAGGCTTTTCAATTTCAATTTTTCTTTGCTCTTCTACTTTAATAGCGAATAAAGGGACTGCTGATAATTGTTGAAAAGTAGTCCAAGCTACTACATCCACATGAATAGAAGAATTTAGCTCACCTTTATCAGTTAATATGCTTTTTAATCGAAGGCGATTGACACCTATTTGATCTTGAAACTGATCCACCGGTAATCGAATAAATCCATTTTTAGTACATCTAAACCTGTAATTAACTCGATACTCTGCATTCTCTACGGAAGCAGTCCCATCAGCTGATATTCCGTTCACTTTTCCACGTTCAATTCGCAAACAGATTTCATCTAATGGAATATCTTTAGGTATTTCAAGAAACTGATAAACTCCTATGTCACCAAATATCTCTATAATGCTTTTCAGACCATCTGCTTTTAATATCTCATTATCCTCTAATGTATAGGGTTTTCCTATTACTCGTATTGGAGGAACTTTTGGTATAACCTTTAACTTGTTTGGATGCTCTAATTGGATAGAAACATTCTCTCCAGTTAATAGAACTGGTTCATTCCATGTGAAGTCTTTTACAGTTGATGGTATCTGCTCAGTAGGGAGCACACTTGGAACAGTGGAAATTGTATAATGTCCATCTGCATGATATTCTATAAAGCCTGTTCCTTTTATGGTTAGACCATTTTGTTTAGTTGTCCACTTTGATCTGACCACATTACCTGTAATAGGATCATTGGAACGCCCATAAACGAAGTGTGTCCTAGGGTCTATGCTAATAGTAAATTCACCATCGGATTTCCCGTAATATGTGAAGACCTCATAAGTTGCATCGCCTAGTTGTTTAGCTTTACTTTTAATGGATGCAGCCATCAAGTCCTCTACTGCATAATTAGAAAGCTTTTTATCCTTCGTATCTGTTAATAAGATATCTTTTTTCTCTGTGCAAACTGTATCTACAATCACGTCAGCCATTTTAAAATCATACCATAGTGTATTTCTCTGAGAAGCAGAAAAAATACCATATGAGCCTTTTTGATGCGTATTATCTTTCGCTTGGCAAACTAATTGTCCTAGCTCGTCTGATTCGGGGTTATCAGAAATGAAAATACGGAACCAATCACCAGTTACAACTACGGTTAACTTATAATCTTTTCCATGCTCCCAGCCCTTACTGGCATACGATTCAGTCATATTTGTTATATCCTTAAATGAACAGTTCGTTTTATCTGTAGGATACCTGCTTCCACTATTCCATGAATCTTGATTTGGAGATGGTGGCAAAACACTTGGTAAAGCTTTTAGAATTCGTTTATGACTTCTTCCAAATCCACTACTTAAATAAGCTTCCCTACTGTTAGTGGTGTTCCACATATTATTATTAACTGGACTAAAAGTTTTCATAGTAAAGCCGTATTCGTCAAGAATAGCACGATCACATGGTTGTATTTTACCAGCAACATCTTTCCCATGTTCTTTCGTATAGGTTTTCTCTGCTGTTGATTTTTCATCTTTTTCCCAAACAAACATGTAATAGTTTTGTGCATCTTGTACACGAAACATAAGTCCAATACAATCATCATCAATGGAATCATCCATTTTTACTTTTACAGAAAATTGATAATCTGTTTTCTCCATCAGATTAATGGTTTTACCGTTAATCATTTCATTTCTTTGGTAGAATCCACAAACATCATTTTGGTTTTCTAAATACTGAATTACATTCTTTTTCATAGATGCAATATAGGAGTACTGCCATTTACTTAAATCATTAGAAATTCCTATCGTAGACCATTTGTTTTTATCTAGTACATCTAATACTTTAGTTTCTCTTTCTTTTTTAAACGCAACATCTGCACATACTTGCCAGTTTGTTTTATAATCCATCTTCTTTTCCGTAAAGCCTTGTCCGTTTGCTTCCCATGTAAATCCCCATTTTGTCTTTTGACGCTCTGGGATAATAGTACAGCGATGGAGGATTGGTTCATCTTTAATCTTCACATTATCTTGAAGTGCATTTTTCCAGGGTTTCACATTCAATTGCTTTACTTTTGCTTCTGCAGCATGCGACATAACCTCGTTGATTTGGCTTTCAATTTCATTATTATCTACAATGGTTGTTACGTTATATAGAAGATTCCCTTTTCCGTCTTCGATGAAATATTTGGCATCCATTGGAACACTTGGTGTACCCATTGGTAAAGATAGTTCAATCATATCTTTTGCATTTATTTTCCCACCATCTAGAGCCAAGCCGATGTTCTTCCACTCACCAGTGTATTCTTCTTTTTCATTTGTAAGCAATGCATCGTAATTCATTACCCAATCTGTGATGTGTCCGACACTGACTTGCATTTCTTTTCCATCGTCATTTTTATATTTCGCAACAATTCGATGTGAAAATATTTTAGGTGTTCGAGGGTCTGATTCAGATCTTTGAGCGACAATCACTTTATGACCTTCCCCATTACTATGAGAGACTACCGCAAAAATTTCTTTATCTGGGTTATCTATGGACGCTTGGCGAACTTCTTCTTCAGTTTTTTGATCAAATGCACTTATACCATTGATAATTCGCAACTTGCCACCTTCAAGCATTTGTCTAGATAATTTATCTACTTGAATTTCATTATTTTTATCTGTATAAAACTCTATGCTTTTTTCTACAGCTTGTATGCTGGAATCTTTTACGATCTTATCTATGTGATTATAGCGAATTTTAATGGTATTATTTTTGTCTGTGTTCTTATGAAGATAGACTTGTATACTATAAATTCTTGGATTTTCCTTATAAGGAATCACATAAATATCATACTTATACGAATCATCTAACAGGTTTCCATTCTCATCCGTTAATTCTATTTGCTGCCCTGTATATTTTTCTTTTTTAAATACACCTTTTTCATTTGCGATAGCGGTTTTACTGTCATAATGAAAATCTATTTCGAATTTATAATAAAGAGCACTTTCAGTCTTATACTCGTTCTTTTTGAATTTCCGAGTAACATTAATTTTATCACTTGGAAATACTCCTTTAGGTGGCCGAGGTTTTATTTCATCCTCATTAACAATATCAACGTATTCCAATTCCCCTGCTTCATTCGCAACCACAATTGATTCCAGTTGATCTTTTGTGATTACGTTATCGGCTGTATATGAAGTATCAATTAATGATAAATTTTCTTCAATCTGTACCTTTGGCACATGAATATAAGCTAGATTAACATCACCTTCTGGCACTTCTTTTCCTAAACGCATAGAATAGGTATTATTAGAGAGTTTGCTTTTATAATCATGCAAATCTAACCCCTGTTTTTCTCTTTCAAGAGACATGAAAGAACCTCCTTTTATATGAGAAAAAGCCAAAGGGGAATTTATCCCCCAATGACTTTTATATATACATAGCTCGCTGCTTGCTCAAAACCCATATCATATGAGACTTTAATCATAATTTCACCATGCTTTTCTTTTAAACCACTTAATATGAATTCAGCTTGTCCAAAATCATTTGTTATAACTTCTTTTTTACGTGCATTCCCATGTGTATCTCTATATTCAACATTCATTTTTTTATCTTTCATAACAGGATTCCAACTAGAATCTCTTAGTGTCATTTTAATAGTCGAATAGTCGTCTACACCTGATAAGATAGCCAATTTAGGAGCAACTATATCGATATAGAGTCTTTCTTTTTTATTTTCTGCATAATAGTTTAATAGCAATTCTTTTCGCAGATCATTGCATTCTATACGGTATATACTAATCAAGCCTTTTGGTGGAGCTGGTGTATCGTAAATATATACCTCACCTGCTTCATTCGTAATAAACTCTGCATCTATTGGCTTATCGTCTCGATAAATTTTCACTATTTTATTCGGGCAAGGGTTATTGTATTTGTCTAAAATACTAACAGTTACAAGAACCTTCTCCTTCCCTGAATTAGAGATTATTTTATCTGATAAGTGAGCTTGTATTGTTTTTGCATCTTGCTCTCCTGTTTCAGATAGATATAAGAATCCAGTGTGGTTATGAGTTAATAAAGGATTTAAAACAATTTCTTTCGCACGATAGAAAGGCGTCTCTTTTGCTGACTCATAAATGACTCTCATATTTTTCATCTTATTTTCTTCATAGTTATTGTGTAAAATAATTTGAGCTGAATCGGTTTCTAAATTTGCATTTATATCAAGAATGTAGCTATATAATAAAATGTAACGCACTTCTATTATATCAGTTACATTAATTTCTTTCATAAATTCAATAGCTGAAACTTCCTCATGAAAAATCAAATCATTCGCTTCAATAAGACTTCCATTTAGATAAACCTTTAACGTTTCTTTATCAATGCCTTTGTAGTTTAAATAATATTTTGCATATCCATTTCCATGAAAGACCTCTTTATTTTCTAACGTTAAATTCCAGTTATCATCATAAAATGTTACCTTCCTCAAAGTATTACCTTGATTATCCTGCACGATGATTGGACAACCTTGCTGTGGCCTTGGCTGAATCATAATACTATTGTTTTTATCAGGAGTTACTATATATTCTTTTTTCTCTGCATACAAGTAATGCTCCCTCTCTTGATGATAATAATATCCATTGTGCACAAGCAGATGCCAAGGCAGCGGCCTAGCTTTTTTTACTTGAGCAAATAGCTTGTATCCAAGATAAGGTGTTAAGTATTTAGGATGGATGCGTTCGAAATCTTTACCCGGTCTAGACCAGTGCAAACGAATAACGGCTTGTCCTACGTTATCAAAGAAATTCGCCCTAATTGGATACCATTTACCACCTTCCATATATACAGAAGCTTCATAAGAAGGGAAGAAATCTTCAGCTGAAGTAATATGCCATTCATTAATAAGCAATTTATCAGCAATCCATAATCTAAATCCGTCGTTTACTTGCACTTTAAAACGATAGTACCCTGTTTGTGGTGCATAAATATATCCATTCCAGCTTACAGTAAATCCGTCATTTGGATCTGACTCTTTTGGCGGCTGAAGCACTGGAACCGTTGGCTCATTCTTAGAAGGATATTTATTTTGATTCGGATCAGGGATAGGTGGATTCTGTCCCCTCACTGTTGCAAATAATTTTGATTGACCATATGCAGTCATCTTAGGTTTTTCAGATGGCTTCCATTGCGCAATTCTACACATTAAGTTAACCCATATTTTCATTTCATTATCACTCAATTGTTGTCTAAAACGTCCATCACAATAATACGTGCTATCCCCAGCTTCTGAGTAATATACGTTATCAACATAACTTAACCATGGTCGATTTTCATGCGCAAACTTATAGATAGGTATCCCATTCAAACATTGGTTCCAGTGACTCACACTTACGTCAATTGTCCCTGTAAGTGGGTACGGATAATTGAATGACGGGTCAATCAATGTAATTTTATCACCCCGTGTATATGGCTCAGAATTAGCCTTCTTAAACCCGAACTCTTCAAGTAATTTAATTGTATTTTTAATATTACCAGATATCGTATCATGACTAAATATGATTACTTTATTAGATGCTGCTTTAAACTTGCGTACAAAATCCATCATGTCATCTGCAAAATCTGTACCTGCATTACAATCTGCAGGAGTAAATGTAAGTACATCAAAATCTTCCACCTTATATTTATTCCAGTTTTGGTACACGTCTTGCACTATCTCGATGCTTTTTGATATATCAAAGTTGCCATATCTTTTAACAGCTTCTTGGATAGATGTATGACCGAGAGGGTTTACTTCCAGAATAGATGGAGACAATTCTAAAACTCTAATCTTTTGGAACTCCTTAAAGTAAACTTCGTAATCACTTTCATCATTTCTTATAAAGTATTCCATAGATACAACAAACCGTGGTTCTAATTTTACTGACTGACAGAAGCTTAAATATTCTTTTTCGAATTTCTCTTTCATGACTTCTTCATCTAACTCAAGTTCATAGAAAGCTTCTTCTCCTTCAATTAGCTTACGCTTTTTAGTGAATTGAAGATGTTTTCTAAATCCAGGGCGCTCTTTTGGTGTCACCCTTTTATAAGTCTGCAACCAAAAGTTCCAAAAATATGTGTCTGGATTTGAGTACGTAATTGGTCCCCATGCGCCTGACTTATAAGTGTCTTCTTTATCAATAGCTTCAAGTTTTAATTTACCGTCAACATAAACCTGAAACTTATTTCCGATTACGCTAATTTTCACATCATGAGTATAAAACTTACGATTAGGAATCGGCTTATTATCTGAGCCATCTGGATCCCACCATTCTGGGTCGTGTACTAATCGTATTTTACTAAAATTCAAGTGTCCTTTTCCTACTTGATCTGGATTTTTACAAGTTAACTTATAAATAGCCATACCATTTACTCCTGCACCACCTGAGTCCCATTCAAAGGAATAGCCTGAGCATGTTTGAGGATCAAATCTAAATACACATCCATAAAGGTCATCATCCCATAATGTTCTGGATTCTACTTTAAATGAAAAGGCATAATCTTTTAATTCCACATGCTTTGGGTTATACCAACCAGAATAATATCCTTGGTTAATTAAATTGATTACTTTATCATATCCTTTTTCAGGTGGACCATGCCAGTCACCAGGTCCATCTATATGATTTCCCTTTGTATCAAATACTTTATCGGGATGTTGATCCCATTGTTTCCATTCACCTGTAAAGTTTGATATATCAACTGCATTTCCAACTGGATACACGACTTCCATGTCTACATCTACATCAAATTGAATATCTTCAGGCAAAAACATAGACATAGCGCTAAAGGACTCATCTGCATGAAGTTTCTTTGGTGAACGATATCCCCAGTTAAAACATAAAGAGCCTTCGTAGAATGGATCATTGTAATTTGGATTTTCTTTCTTGGTTGGAATATCTTCTTGAAAATCTAATTGATTATACTTTTTCTCTCCCAGATAATTACGCTTAGTAGGATCATGAAGCTCATCAATATGATATGACTGAAAATGAACCCAATCATATAGATTTAATATATCTTTATTAATCGTAAGAGTATGGTCTTTTATTTCATACTTTTTATTATCTAATAAAATTCCGTTTAAATAGATTTCCTTGTAGCTACCCAGCTCATTAATCTGGAACACATTGTGTATAGATCCTGTTGCATATTTGATATTAATCATACCGGGACGTATTCCGCTGCCGTGTAGTATTACAACCTCATCTTCTAATGTCCATCCATTATTCTTATCTTGTGAGATAAGGGTATTGCCTACTTTTACATGAAGTATTTTAAATGCCCCACTTGCTTGAACTGGAATTTCGATTTTATCCATATATGATTTAATTTCATAGGATTGTGTCCATTCCTGATAATCCCCTTGCACTTGCCATTTTTGTTCATAGGTTTGTGAAGTTAATGGAAATCTGTAGTACGAACCAAATAGGCCATCCTCTTTTCCTTTCTTCTCTTCAATCCAAACCTTTATAAACTCATTATTACTCGTTACTTCAATTCGCTCTATGAAGGTATTATCAGGATTATAATCCTTTGCAACATTAGAATCATACGGATTCAGTTCTAATGGATTCTCTACAACAGTAATGTCACTCATATTAGCTTGTAAGGTTTCTTTCGATTCCACCCAATTAGAGTACCAATCTGTATACCAGTTGTATGCATCAGTATGATTTGAGAAGAAATCTACCTTTGTTCCTTTTGGATTCAACTTATATTTCACCCTAGGATTATTAGGAAACTCTTTGTCGTATATATCAATAAACGGACCTTTTAATGTCTCCATATCTAAATTATCAGGGAAGAATACAACCTCTGTAGACACATTCACCATATCAGCTTTTCCTGATCCATCTCCAAAGAATGGGCGTTTTCCATTTACTTTTCCATATCCAATATACTTACCGGAAGACCAAGGAACCCAACGTGGATTCTCCTTACAATGAATAACAATATTATCATTTTCATTAGATGTTAATACAATTGGCATACCAGATTTTCCTTCTTGCGCAAGAGATTCTGGTCGTTTATCTGCTGATTCCGTTGTTAATGTTGGATTACTTTCATACCACATTACAACATCTGCGCTATTTGAAAATGCATCTAGTAAGAAGTGAATAACTTCAAAAGTATCAGGCATTCTGTCTTCTTTATCAATAGGATGATAGAAATGTTCAGGACATGGTGGTATATGTGAAATCAAATCTCTATCACTTGTTATAATGCCAGAGTTTTTTATATCTGCCGGGAAAATAGCTTTATACCATTCTGTTGTTTTTGCAATGACTTTTGTCCCTACTGGAATTCTATCGAAATCATCTCTGTTTGCCCATTTTACTTTATCGTACTTAGGGTTTATTGTAGCTTCAATTGGTGTCATTTTATAGTAAGTCCACTTGTTTGGCTTAAAGGAAGCTAGTGGATTAAATGTTACCCATCCGTTATATGCAAATACTCTTTCTTCAAAAGTCTTCTTCAGCTTTTCAATTGGGAACATGCAGCTCCACATGACTAATCTGATTCCATCGAAATCAAAATCATCCCAACATTCATCAATAATTTCATCAGGTGGCTTAACTACTGGATCATCAATTCTACATCCACCATCTGATTCTTCAGGTTCCACACCTGGCGGAACAGGTTTAGGTTTCTTAACTGGCTTAACTAATTCATATTTTTCTTTTTTGTTAATGTAGTCCTCTCGATTAAAGAACTCATTGTAGTCATCCCTAAATACTTTTTTAATGTCGTCAAACACTACTAGAGCTGTATTGAAATCTCTATGATCAGGGGTGACTTCTACTATTCCACATCGTACGTAGCATTTTGCATATTTTTTACCTGCATCAGGTGGATTGTTATTTCGGGCTATAATTTGTCCAGTTTTCCCTGTAATGATTAGCGTCCCTGTTTTAGGGTCTACTACCTGTCCACTTATATCATCCATAATAAATCCTGGTAGGTTCATCTTTTCGCTAACATAATCCTGTGCATTATTTGCAAGGATTTGATCACCTATCCCATTGAACTCAAAGTATTCACTGTAGTTCTGAGGAAATCTACCACTATAGTCTTTCCATGTAGTGTAGTCTTTGGCGTGTACTGTGATTGGTCCATTCCTGCCTGCAACATCTATTGTTCCATTTTCAGCAACACGTGTGTATCCATTTATATAAAAGATATCTACATCGCCATACCTTACATTGGCTGCGTCACACTTTCGCCTGAATCCAGCATCATTATCTACATACCATGCTGCTACATCTGCTATCCTTTTATTTGGTTCATCAGTTGTATTCCATCCAGATTCAGGGATACGCCCCTCAATAATCTTGTATTCTGTAACTTTAACGCCATGGAACTCACAAGACTGGGATACATTAAACATACCAAAGCTTCCATTTCCCCAATCTGTATTAAAGTCATAGCATTTTATGTAAGAAGCCCCTGGATGCTGCCTAACAAAAATTTGCACATTGCTACCATTAGTTTTAATCTTAACACCATGCATATTAAACATAGTCCAGCCAAACCCATTGCTTAAATCATCTACATAAACACGGCGCATAACACCATTTGTTACTTTATAAATACGTTTATGGCGTGTGCCCCATCCTGTGTTATTGCAAAAGTGTCCCCAGTTATTCATATCACTATTAACAGACCTATTTACATATTCATCATAATCATTGAAAACATTAATTCCATCTAAGTTGTCAGCTGCTCTTGAAGACCTTGCAATTCTTTCTTCTGCCTCCCAAAGCATCATGTAGAAATTGCTTGGATCTTTTGCTTGAAATATAAGACCAACTACATCATCATCCCAAGCTGGTGCATGATCAAATTTTCCTGTAGTTGGATTGTATCTTCTAGTATTATAGAAGTCATCCGCTCCATTATTAAGAATAGCCTTAAAATCAAATTCTGTTTCATAAGCGTTCCAAGACATCATATTTCTTGCGATTACACCAGAAAAGAATGGGCGGTTTAATCCATCCAGTACATAACTCCCATCACTAGATAAATGCCAAGTTGTTCTATTGTCATTGTATCCAATATAAATACCTTTATCAGATGTAAATAAGTCTTTGACATCTCCATAGTCTTCGAGCTTGTACATGCCTTTCCAGTCAACTGCATATTCAGCTGTTCGTTTATCTCGAATACCTGTATGACCTTTCCAGTTAAAGGAGTACTGCATGTTTAATCGCCAAACTTCGGCTTCAAAACAAGCTTTCGCTTCCCATAGTCTTTTTACCGGTAACTCTTTTGTTTCTTCGATTTCGTAAGCAAGAGTCTTTTCAGGATGTGCGTTTACTTCAAACTGATAAGGTTTTTCGTTATATTTCTCTAACAATCTCCCATCATAGCTAATTCCATATTCAAAAGGAATTTCTGGGTAAATCATTGTCTCGTGTTTTTTCTTCCCACGTAAACGAGCAGCGTATTGAAAATCTTCTACAACATCTTCTTTCTGAGGGCTTTTTGTAAATAGATCATCATTATCTCCAATACCTGAATGTATGGCATTTCTTTTATATTTTGCTTTTGACACTCCTAAACCCCCTTTATATATTAGAGTCCAATTGATAATCTTTCCATATGTCGATATTAGAATCCCACATATTTGGTACATACCCCAATCCTGTGAGTTTTTTATCAATGGTATCCCAGTACCCTTCATCCCATTTGAAATGATTCCACATTACTGGAGCTATCGTATTAATATACTCTACCCAATTTAGCAACGTAGGGGTTGCCTGTCCATCTGATTGAAATAGAATTTTATGAACATCTTCTTTATTTTTATCGTATAATTGGTATTTTTTAATCCCATAGATGAAACTAATTTCATGTGACCTACCGGTTTTCATGGCATATATTCTTACGTTTAAATGCTCATCTACATAAAATTGTTTATCTGTTAATGGTTGATTATCTACACGTAATGTACGAGTATCTATATACTTTCCTGATTTATTCTTCAAAAAGAAATCTTTAGAATCATCTTTCCAAATTAATTTTTTGTTAGAACGATCTTTTCTTTGAATGAAATTCAATTCTCTTGCAATTCCATTTGTTAACCCTATATCATGTGAACCTGCTGGATACCTAAATACATCTAAAATTCTTTCCTTAAAGTCTGCGTTTCTTTCTAGATGCATCCTTTGAACACCTAATAGCAGGCCAAATTCATCAAATACATTCCAAATATGATAATCAATAGGTGTAATAACAACCTCCACATCACCTTGTTCATGTTTTGTTTTAATAATTATTTCACCATATTTTTGTACTGTATATAGTTTCATCTCACTATAATCAATAATTGCACCTTGATTTTTATCATTATAAAAGAATTCTTTTAATGTTTCTAAAATAGGCACTTCAATAAGATTATTCTTTTTAAACAACCTCACGTTATCACTAGGCTTGATCTGAGGAATCTTATATAACTGAATCCAGTCTAAAGTATGAATATCAGCGGTATGAATATATTTTTGTTCTTGAATCCAGTCTAAATAATCTTGAACTTCTTCTAACTCAATACCAAAGAAATTTAAGAACTGTTGACCGGTACTTTCATTATCTTGCCTAACTTTACTCCATAACGGGTATTCATCTGCAAGTCTTTGAGTAAAGCTTGAATACCAATAATGATTCACAAAAATACAATAAACCCCTATTGATTGCACAGAAAGATTAATAGTCTTTTCTTTTTGATCAATAGTGTGTTTAACTACATCCCATTCTTTTCTCTTTTCATCGTATCTACAAGCTTTGCAATGCTTTACCTGTGCTTTTGTAAGTCGATTCGCAAATTTTATTTTCATAGTAATGGATTGAATGGGAACTTCTGAATCTAAATAAAACTGTAAATATGTTGGTTGAAAATCATTATATGTATCCTTATTTATAGTTAAATTACTATAGTTCAGGGTCTTGTTATATTTCTGAGTCCAACTTATTGGTTCTGTGCTCTCAATCCATATGTCTTCGTGTTGAATTATATAAATAAAAAACACCCTCCTGTCCTTGAAAGGCATTACAAACCTTAAATGTAAGAACAGTATAACATAAAAAAGGACATACCACATAGGTATGCCTTTTTTTATTTTACAGTGTATTATCATAAGATGTGATAACGTAGTAATACTTCGTATTATTTTCAACAGTTGTATCTTCAAACGTTGCCTCAGTAGCTCCTGTTGCACCAATTTTAGAATATTCCACGCCATCTTTTGTAGAGCGATAAATGTTATAACCAGCAAGATTTTCATTAAGCTCTGCATCAGATTCATTTTTAACTGATTGCCAGTCAATTCGAATCTTACCATCAAATGCTGTAGCAGTGACGCCAACTGGAATAGAAGGAATTGTTTTTACTTCTAATTCAGCTGATTTTTCACCTTCTTGTGGTAATGCTTCATCATCAAATGCAGCAACAGCATAAATATAACTTGCACCATCTTTCATACCACTATCAGTGTATGTAGTTGCTGATGCACCAACTGATCCAACTAATGCAAACGTAGCTCCTGCTGTTTTCTTTCTAAAAATACGATAACCTTGTAAGTCATCAAGAACAGATCCATCAGCGTTCACTTTTAATGCGTCCCAAGATAGGATTACTTTTCCTTGCTCTATCGTATAATTTAATCCAACCACTTTACCTGGTGCAATTGTATCACCAGCTGTAGCAAATACTTGTACGGAATATCGAGATTCTAAAGTACTCATTACTTCCACCCCTTAATTATATTTTATATATGTTAGGCTACTTGTTTGCAGCTAAACAACTTTTTTAGATACGGCGAGGTCGCCAATTGTTCAGGCGTTACATCTCCATCAGCACAATTCGGAACAAGATCAATACCAATATCGTTATAAATATTATCGACAATTTCAGAGCAAACAACTTTATTTACTTCTTCAAAAGTTGCTGAAATACGAAATATCTTTTGCAATGCAAATGAAATAATATGTATCCAATCATAACCTTTATTGAGCTTTGCTCTTCGAATTGCTTGTTTAATAATTTTTGTTCTTTGCTCGCTAGTAAGTCCCTTTGTATAACGATAAATATCATATACCTCATGCTTCAGCGGACGTATAGCTAAATCTTTATTAATATCAATTTCTAGTATTAAACCATCTGCTACTATTATCCCAGCATGTGTATAATCTGATCCTGTAATCCAATTTATTAATCTAGAAATAATAGGTGTATTGCCTTTCACTAAAACAATATCTCCTGTTTGTAACTTCACAGAATAACCTCCCTTCTGCGATTCTAATAAATTATATACTGATTAAACTCTAGATACAAAACTCATAGCAAGCCATTGTTAAGCTGTTCCCATGATATTTTGCTTTCTATCTATATGTTCTTTTCTGTTTTCTAATATTTCTTTCGCTTTTGCTTCTGCATATCCCATATAATCAAATAACCAGTCAGACTTAGCTAAAGATGCGTCTGTAATTTGATGCATTTTTGCAATCTGCTCTAGATTCTCTTCAATTTCTTTCTCATCTACTGAAAGACTCAAGCCATTTACTTTCTTATTCATTATTCTCATAAAACCAAACAACACAAACTCTAGTGTGGATGATCCAATGTTAGGATTTATTTTCTCTGAAGCCATATTGAATAAAATCTGATTTACCTTCAATTGTTCTTCTTCAGATAGATTTTTAAAGCTTTCTGCGTTAATTTCTCCTGATAGAATCTTAGATTCTAGTGTTTCCTCTTTTCTTACATCATCTGATACAAATGAAATACGTTCTCTAGCCATATTTAATCTCTCCTTTATTTTATGCCCATGTTAGAGCGTAGTTTAATAGCTTAATGCCTGATGGAATGATAGCTTTTACTTTTAACTGCGTACCTGCTGGGATTGTCTTATTGTCAAAGTAGAACAATTTTTCCGGTGTAATCGGGGTCCATGTTTCACCATTGTCACGAGAAATGAGATAGCTTCCATCTTGGACTAACTCATTATTACTATTGGCTTCGAAAATTTCCACTTCAGCAATTCCTTGATCTACACCAGTAGTAGTTCGAATGAATTCGATTTTTTGTGCAGCCTTATCCACAGGGACTTCCCAAGTTATAAATTTATTTGGGTTTACTGCAACTACAATACCATCTACAAGAAGCTTTCCTGAACAAACGGGCCAAGTAGGGTCAGCATAAATAATCACAGAACCTATATTTCGTTTTTCAGGAAATGTGCATAAAAAACCGTCATCAGGTCCATTCGCACTGTCATCCCAAACATAGTTAGTTTTATTTCCATCTGTCATTCCGCTTTTATCACCACGAAAGAATCCTTCGCCAGTTGCTTGGATATCAGCATCCCTTGCTATATTCTTCCCACGAATTTTTACATAGATTGCATTTTGAGCTTGACCGTTTCTTCTGTTGCTACTCTTATCGGTAACTGCTGTTCCTTCACCTTCTGCAAAATCATAGTATAAGAGCAGCCCTTCTTCATTTCCTGATAATTCTGTACCAACAGTATCTGCAACTTTTTCCCATAGTCGAATATTTGCCAATGTTCCATCGACAAAATCTGAATAAGAACCACCATCTGTTTCTTGTCCAATTGACCATAAATTAGCACTCAATGGTATGAGATTTGCCGTCTCTCCATTTGCCACAAGATTGCCATCTACATAGATTCGAAAGTAACTTTTGTCTGTGCGCTCGATTACAAAACGAAGTTTATATTCTCTTCCTGCTTCCAACGCCGGACCCCATATAACATAAGATAACACTCGTAACTGAAGTTTATTTTCATAATAGCCACACAAGATATTATCTTCATTAAAGGCAACAAAGCATTGGTTTTTGGTTGAATTCAATGTAACGGTTATTTCACATGTAAATGTTCCCGTAGAAGGTCCACTCGTCCATCCAGGTATGACGATATGAGAATTTGAACCATTAAACTTCATCCCATACTTATTAAATTCTTTCTTCTGCTCCCCTGCAAGAAGGATTACTTTCTCTGGAGAACTTTGCACTGTTTCAGCCACTGTCTCAATTATACAAGGTGCTTCTGAATTCGATTGAATGAATCCAAATTGTGTGTCATGTGAGTATCCTGAGCTTTTATCTGCATCAATGCCACTTGCATCAAGGAGATCATCAAACATCATATTTTGCATATTATATTTTGTTGTTTTGGCAATGCTATTTAATTTAGCATGTGCCTTCATAATATTCACTGCATCATGAACAATAAGCTTATTTGCTCGTAATGATAACCCTTCTAAATACTTTTCTAAGCTATCAATACGTTCTTTTACGTTCATGAATTTACCTTCTACACCGTCAGATAATGTTTGATTACGTAAGCTAGATTCTGCATCCTTGGCTTTATTCGCAATACCATAACTAATAGTATCCATTTCGCACCATCCTTTCTATAGCCATGAGTATGAAATAGCGTGAAGTTCTTCCCCGCTTTTCAGAACGACTTTAACAACTAACTCTTTACCCTCTGGGAGTTTATCTAAACTAACCAGCTTATCTTTTTCAATTCTCATCCAATCTTCTCCGTTATTTCGGGACACATAATATTCTAATCCTTCCGATTTAGAGGGATCTTGTGTCATAATGTCTTGATCTTTATTTTCAAAGAATGCAAGTTCATTCATAGTACCATGCCAATTATTAGGAACACTGGTAATTGTCCGAATAGCCCAGTATCGATAGGAACCAATGCTATCAAACTCATATTCTTTCGGTGTCGCAGTTGGGCTTCCATTTACTTCAATTGCACCATGATTTCCAGAGTAAGCAATTTTCCAATTTGTTTTATCATTGGAACAGATAACTTGAAATTCTACAAGACTAACGGAAGATATATATACCTTCTCAATATGTTTTGGACTATCTTTAAAATCTAATCCCACATAGTAGTTGCGCCAGTTGTAATAGTAATGTGCATGAGTTGCACTAAGTTCTTCATTCCCATCAAACACCTGCCAAGGCTGTGTTCCTTTGAAGTTAGTTATAGATGTCTCCCAAATAACATTTAAACTATTAGATGTATTGGAAGTCAGAGGGGCTTCAGGATATTTTATCCATCCACTTTCTCTCGTTGCTTTTCCGGATATCCCTGACAATAGAAATAGTTTTGGCATCATATCTAATTGCTCGCTTACTGTAATAAATGTAGCTGGTTGTTGAGCATTACTTTGCTTCACCTTATGCTTCTTTTTATCGTATGTAATATTCTCAGATTTTTCAACGTCAATACCTGAGTTATCACCAAAATCATCTATAATCATATCTTTCATGTTATAGCGTTTTTTATCCAAAAGAGAATTTACTCTTAAATTATGCTTATTGAGATTTATATGGATACTCGTTTCTAAGTCTGATACACGATTAGGCAATGGGCGGATTTTGTATTTAATTTTAATAGAATCAATAGTTGGAAGAACTTCTCCATTTTTAAACTGCACTTTTAATTTCAGTTTCTTTCCATTCCTTGACTTAATATTCTTCCCATCCAATTCTATAAAATCAGAATCACTATTAGTCTTAGTTGAAACTTTAATATTTCCTGTCCCTACAACTTCAATAGCTGATAGCTCTAAGAAGTCATTTCCTAAATCAATCTCTTGGGATATCCATTCTCCTTGATTAGTGTATTCTAATGAAGGGCCAAGCATTTTTAATTCACCGATCTCTAATGATTTATCTCCATTGTTAGCAAGAACTGTTAATCTATAATATTGATAAGCTGTTCTATTTTGCGTGAAAAATCTTTTGGGATTTCCTGCTTTCCATCCTGATATGGCAGCTTCTAGTCCTATCATATTCCATGTCTCTCCATCATTGCTTCCATGGAATTTAAAATCTCTTGGTGCTCTAGTTTCTTCTAATCCATTGTCACCAAAGACAGGGTGTATTTCATATGATGTAACTACTACTGGGCTATCATATTTATATTGTAACCATGTGTCTGATACAAAGTCTTCTACAAACCATCTGTCTTCCCAAGAATTCGTGGTACCATTGAATGCTCGATATGCAGGCCCGTTTGAAAGTGATTCTGCACTTGCACTTACTACTCCACTTGGTGCTGTATTACTTGTCATAACTGGAATTAAATTAACGTTAGACTCTCCGCCGCTTTCTGTTTTATTTAATGAAAGCACACCTGTATCTGCATTTAGTCCAATAAAAGTTCCCTTTGCAAAATCATCTTTTGTGTCAATGATAATTTCTTTATCTATCAATCCTTGTCGTTTCTTTTCTAATTCATCTAGACGAGCTTTAACAGTAGCAAAAGTACCTTTTACATCTTTGTCTCCATTTTTGTAGTCACCTACACCTAGGCGCTTATTCAGTGAATCTAGATTTTTCCTTCCTTGCATTGCTTTAGAATAACTTACGATATCCAATTGTTTCACTCCTTTCTTTCCATTAGGCCCATGCATAAGAGATTGCTGTTAAGATTGCTGAATCTGTTGGCAAATTAATGCGGATTTTAAATTGCTTACCAGATTGTTTTGAGACATCTATTACATCCCCTGATTGAACGGCATTCCAAGTACTTCCGTTATCTAAAGAATATTGGAATATGCACTCTTGATGATCTGCTGTTATGACCAGTGTTTTGCGATATGCAGGTAACTCTTCTGTATTCGTCTCTATCATACCAGTTCCACGATATAATTTATCTTCTGAATTATAAAGAATTCCACGTGATATAGATGCTTTAAATACCTTATCATCTTCTGAATAAGCAAGTATCTTAGAATTTTTAGGTAATGCTTGCCACTGCTCCGCTGTAATGCCATTCAATGACACCATGCCATGGTCTTTAAACACTTGATCTGTTACAGGTGCAGGTCCAACATCTATCCATGAATCAGATAACTTTTTAATCATTCCATCTGATTCAATGAGGAATCTTGTATTATTTACCTCCACATACATACGAATTGCAAACTCATATTGAATAGATATGCTTGGTCTTATATCAACATCACCATCGCTGCCACTTGGCACCCTGTAATTGAATGATTTCACACTTATTGGAAGTGACCCATCATTACTATAAATATCCCTTGCGACAGGATTTTCTTTTTCACTTAGTGCTGTTGCAGAAAAACCAACATAGTATGATTTTCCTTTTTCTAAAGCTACTGGCGAGGTGAATTCACTTCTCACCCATGTTCCTTTTTTGTCTGTGACAGTTGTTTGCCCTTTTGCAAGTAAGCCATTTCCATCCCATATCTTTGCTGTTCCAGTATTAGAAGAGTTAATTGTTGCTGGATGAACAAGCCACTCCATAGCTGTGACTACTACATCTTGTTTTACACTGATATAGTTTGCTATTGTACTCATACTATTTCCCCATATTGCATTTGCATCTGGACACATTTCAAAATACTTTCTTGGCTTCCCAATAGTAAAACCGACGCCAACCATAAATCTATTTCCCGTGGCACTTGCTCCAATTGCCGGCTCTTTTCCTGACCCGTAATTCGCACCACTTGTTCCACCAAGAGAAGTCATTGCCTGATACAATTCATTTGTAATCGGATTTTCGTTTTCTGTAAAATAAAATTTAGCATCTTCACTTGATGACCTAAACACAATTAAATACACTTTTCCTTTTTTAATTTCCACGCCATTTGCATTAATATATGTCTGAGAATTTCTTGCTGATGGAGTTGCTTCTACTAGTTTAGATAGTATTTTTCCTGTGCTTTCTTCTACTTCCCATAATGACGCTTTATCCCAAGAAGAAGGAGTTTCTGTCCTTAGATATAATTCTCCAATATTGAAATCCTTTAATGCCTTAAATGAAGATCCCCTCCATGTTTTTGCGCTATCGCTTGAAATACTCGTAGTTGCTGACCATAAATCTGGCATCTATTTCACCTCTACTGTCTTTATATTTGTAAATGATGCAAGACTTAATTCAGATACCTTACCTGATCCTAATTCTACTGTATTAGAAAACGCAACTTCTTGCTTTGTTTCTCCCGCACCTGAAGAAGCAATAATTTTCATACTATCAGATTCACATGTATCTATTACCATGTCATGCATTTTATATTTTTCTGATTTAAGTAATGCATTACTTTTAAAATTGAGTTTTGCCATATTAATTGCATTGATTCGTTCTAGCTCTTTTAAACGCCCCTCAATTGTTAAGCTATTTGTTTCAATCTTGATGCTATGTAATTTAGGTGAGTTGCTTACAACTGGCACCGTCTCATATGCTAATTTATCAATTAATAATGTGTCCGTAACTGCATGTAAGTCTAAATAATATGCTAATCGTAACTTCATTCCAGATAAAAAAGGCTTCCATGCTTCCTGTCTAACGTTATTAAATGTAGCAATATCCATACCCTTTGATTTTACATCATCTAAATCACTTATATCAACAGGATGCCAAGATACACCATTAAATGCTGTCCATGTTGTGCCACTGTCATTAGATGCAATAATCTTGAGGACACTTTCATTTTGTACAGTTCCCGTTAATGTAAAGGACTTAATAGGCTTCTCAAATATCATATCTGTTTCTTGCATAATTAATTGTCGCTTTGGTATAGCAGTTACATTTACAGACGCACTGTTAATGTTTGTATCTCTTGTAAGAACTAGTATTTTAATATTATCTGATTCTAATTGATTCCATGATGATTCAGGAATTACACTCAAATCTGTCATACCATGTTGCTTAAATTCATCTACTGTAGGCATATTCATTCCTCCTTCAATATTTTGCCATGTGTTATTTTCATATGTTTTTATTATATCACCATCTTGTATCAAGAGAAGACTAGGTTCTGATTTTAGTGTGATAGTAACAAACCCATTTCCTGCTCGATAGCTATTTTGTCCTAATTGATTTGACCCTAAATTATAACTACTTCCACCTCCTCCACCTGAAATAATTGAACCACCACCGCCAAAGTATCCACCTCCCCCGCCACCTCCCCCGCCAGAGTAGCCTATTCCCTTTCCACCTTGACCAATTGTTCCAGAAGTAGCAGTAACTGCGGTAGTTGTATTAGAAGCAGCACCACCATATACAGGTCCAGCACCAGCACCACCATACCAGGTAGTATTCCAGGATTCACCTGCTTCGCCGTATTTGGTCCCGCCACCTCCTCCTTTTGTTCTTTCGTATCCACCCCCGCCACCTCCAGCAGCTACAATTGTTCGTTTATCTAAAGTCATTCCACCAATTCTTATATCAGATGATCCACCACCTGAAGCGGCACTTCCACTTGTATTTACAATTGAGCCCCCACCATTCCATCCGCCTGCAACACTTCCATTTTCTACTTTTTTTCCTTGTCCACCTACCATTACATAAATAGGTTTGCCACCTTCTAGTGTAAAATCTCCTGAAACCAAAGCGCCTAATCCACCTAATCCCCCAGAAGAAGAATTTCCACCTTGTGCGCCTTGAACTTCAATCTTGTATACTCCACTAACAGGCGGAGTGAATGTTTGCTCTGCTCCTGTATAATTAAATGTCCATACTTGTGCCATACTACTACCCACCTTTTTTAAATACTTATCCAAGCCCCATCTTGATAAACTCTTATGACTTCTCCATCTTCAACAAGTAACAATTGTTTTCGCACAGTAAAGGCTGAACTCTCCTGATATGCAGATGTAGCTGTATTATTATCTACTGCTCTGACTCTTATTTTAGCATTTGTAATATTTAATCCATCGGGAAGTTTATATTCTACTGATACATCTGTTGTCTTTGAAGCAATAGGCACCCAAGAAGATTCGTTGTAGAAATCTACATCGTATGTAATTGCCTCCTCCTCTGGATCCGTAGATGCATCCCATGATACTGTAATGGTTTCACCTGTTAGGTATACACTATTTGTACTTGCTGTTACTTTTAGATTTGTTGGCACTGTTGGTGGCATACTTCCTAATTCAACAAGTTGAATTTTAACATATCCATCACCAGATTTTCCCGTTGTTACAGATGTGTTTTCCCCGGATATATAGGAACCGCCGCCGCCACCTCCATATCCATCATTGTAACCGCCGCCAAATCCAGAGTAACCACCGCCGCCAAATCCACCTACACTTGCGTCAGAACATGCATAGCCACCTAGTCCGCCACTAATAAAAGCTTGCCCACCTTGTACAATGCTATTTTTTCCATCCGCTTTCCCCCAAGCTTACAACTGTCTGTGTTGCATATTCAACAGATTGTCCGTCACTATAAAAGCCACCGCCTGATCCAGCCGGATAATGTCCAGAAGGAACCGATTTCCCACCTTGCCCTGATGAACCTCCATATGGAGTCATAGAACCGTAAGATGATGTCCCTGAAGTGGATACGCTCCCATCGCTTCCATAGCCGCTGGAATTATTATTTGAACCACCACCACCGCCACCACCACCTTGTGGATAGCCCATACCTTGCTGTCCTACTAATACTTGAATTACGTCATCTTGTTTTAGTTCAATTTTCCCACTAGCAATTGCACCATATCCCCCCCCTTGCGGTAAGGCTTGAATTTGATGTTTTCCCACCTTGTGCACCTGCTGCTGTAATCTGATATTTCCCACTCATAGGAACTATCCATTTCATAATTGTCCCTGACCGACCAATGTTCGTTGGGTTAAAATGAAGAGTATCATTTAAATTTAGTGTTTCTGGGTAATTAGTAGCACCAGAATACGTGTTATTAATAACATGTGTTGCCATGTAGCTTCCTCCTTTTTAAATAAACTCCCAGTTTCCATTTTTATAAGACTTATTTATATTTCCATCTTTAATTACATACAATTGCTTTGCTACTGAGAATATATTACTTAGCACATATTCAGATGCGCCATTTTCACTGTCATTTGCACGAATCCGTAGTTGTGCTTTATCTGTTGTAACTGATGGAAGGATACAATCATAATTTGTATCTATAATATTTTTTGCAATACTTATCCATGCTGTACCGTTATAGAAATCCATTTCATATGCAATAGAATTCCCCTCTGGATCAGTTGATGCAGTCCATTCTAATGGAACAATCTCATTAGACAGATTCATACTCTTAGAGATTGGTTGCTTTGTAAGTGATGGCTTTGTTGGTGGCTCATTTGCAGAGCCGATAAATGTAATTTCAATTCGCCCATGACTACCTTGCACACCAGATTCGTTATCTTGATTGATTCCTGTATTAAATGAACCTGCACCTTGTGCGGAAAAAGCAGAAGCGTTCCCTGCGCCGTGACCACCTGTATAGCCTCCACCCCCACCACCAGCTGTACCTCCAATTCCACCTCCACCACCAAAGCTACCACTCGCACCTGAATATCCTTCTCCTCCAAATAAGCCTTGAGAATATGTATATCCACCTGCACCATAGTAAGTTCCATGTCCACCATCATTGTAACCGTTTGAGTAAAAACCTGACCCGCCTGCACCTCCAGTTCCTCCACCATGACTTCCTCCAAGGCCCTCTCCTTTTGATGGTTTACCTCCACCAATACTAGGCGGTAATTTTTCTTTTGAGCCGTCACTACCACGAATATTTTGATTGCTAGAGTATGATGACTGTCCACCACCTCCGCCAGCAATTAGAAGAGGAATATTTTCTCTTACAATGAATGAACCTCCGCCACCTCCACCTTCAAAATCCAATCCATTATGAGTAAATATCCCTTCTTGACCAACAGCGAGGTTAATTATTTGATTGGCTTGCAAGTTGAAGTCTCCTTTCATTCTTGCGCCTTTCCCCCCAAATGACCCGCCACCCTTTGCCCCCCATGCTTCAATTGTATATAGTCCATCATAGGGTACTTTCCATTGACATATAACTCCGAACCTTCCAGTGCTAGTGTTATTAAGAATCATTTTATCTCCACGCTTTAAGCTTGCTGGAAATGTTGCTACTGAACTACCAGGTTGATTTACTGTATAAGTTGCCATAATATCTTCTCATTTCTAAATAGTTTTCCATATCCCATTCTTGTACGATTTCACTGTTTCCCTATCTCGTATGAGCAACATCTTATCGTATATAGAAAAGTCTTGGCTTTCTTTATATGGTGATTTATTTCCGACTGTATCTTTGGCTTGCACTCTTATCTTTGCATTATCTGTATTAATATGACGTGGAATTATAACTGAAATTGATATATCTGATACACTGGTTGCTACTGATAGCCATGCACTGCCATCATAGATATCAATATCGTAAGTGATGGGAGCCCCGATTTGACTCGTAGAAGCACCCCAATCAAGTTGTATACTTTCACTTGTTAAATATAATGTCTCTTGTATCCCTGTGATTTCTCCTGGCTGTGTTGGTGGGTCATTATCTAACTCATAATCGACACGACCATTAAATATCCTTCGTTCACTAAATCCACTACTTAATGTAGAAAAACCTGCTCCATTTATAAGAGTGACATCATCATTAGAAAAGCTAGTGTCTCCATCTGAATATGCTATATTACTGCCAGATGGATTAACCAATGCAAAACCTTTTGTCTCTCCTGATTTAATCTTAACTTTCAATTTGGCTGGTATCTCAGTATATACTTTATTGTTATCAATAACATTCGTTGGAACATTAGATACTATTTTAACCCATCCACCTGCTCCGTTTGCGTATCCTCCGTCCCGCACATAAATATCAACATAAGCAACTCCTCTAATTCTGAAGTAGGTTGAAAATCCTGTCACAAAAATATCTTTATTTGCTGTAACAGAAAACATAACGCCTCTATTTCCATTTCCACCTTTATTAATAGTTTTAATATATGGCATATTGTTTATCCTCCTTACTGAATGGCTTTCCACACTCCATCTTTATATGACTTTACTATGTTATTATCTTGCACTAATAAAAGACGAGTTGCGATTGTAAACACATTTCCCAATGTGTAATCTGATTTTCCTCCTTTATTGTCTTTTGCTCTTACCCGAAACTGTGCTTTGTCTGTATCTAAACTTGGAAGAATAGTAGCATAAGAATTTACTGTTACACTAGATTCCACTGAAACCCAATCGGAGCCATTATATAGTTCCACCTCATATGAGATAGAATCTCCTTCTTTGTCAGTTGATACTGTCCATTCTAGTTGTACTGATTCCCCTGAGAGATTCATACTGTTTACGGTCGGCTGTTTTACAAATAGCTCTGGCTTAGTTGGTGGCTCATTTCCTTCACTATATCCAATTACAGTGAAAGGGACACCATACTCTGGGTAATCTCCATCTATTGAGCTAGGAACTGTATTGTTTACATTATAGAAATACTTATGCATAGTTGTAGCACCATATTTATGCTCTGCAATTCGAGTAAAGCCAACTCGTGGGTTTTCATAATTATTTCTAACTTGCTGTAATAATACGACCTCTTCTTGTGGACTTGGGATAGGAGTAGAAAACCCAATTGTCTTTTCAACACCACCAGTAAGAAACTTACCATTTCGATATACATTGATGGAACCAAATCCTAATCCTGTTGGTGATCTTGGGGTATCAACTGATACCGTTGAATCAATATCTTCTTTCGTTGCAATCTTATAAAAAAGAGATGATCCCATTGAACCATTACTTGTCGCTTCTGCAACTTTAGTATAACCAGATGGACTTATAATTGCAGAGTTCGAAATAGACCCTGTTGATTGTGCCATGACAACAATTAAATCCCCTACCTGGATGCCACGTGGAACAGGCCAAGAAGTTATATAATTTATTCCACTATAGCTAGTAGCAGGAGCTGTAGTGCCAATGTGCTTTATCTTATTCTCCCTTTTAATATTTTCATCTAAGATAATAAACTTTGTTCGTGAGTCCCAGCTATTTCTATATATTGTTACATTTGTATTTACAGGAACTATTGATGAACACATTTTTCCGTAACGTTCTGTAAGAGGAAGTAATGCACTGCTTCCGTCATTAAGAGAACTAGCTGCAATAACAGCAAACCTACTATTAACCCTAGTTGTAGTAACAGGAGGAAAAGAAGATCCACTTTTATCAACCATGCCATAGTTTACAACTTTAGCATCTGCAACAGACATCAATGACATCTCAATCCAACTTAATTGGGCTGTTGCGATACGTATCGGATACTCTTCCGGTTCATACTTTGTTGCTACTTTATACAACATAGTAGAAAATTCACTAGTATTTGTTTTTATAAATCCATCATTAGAATCAATAATGGCATCATTATAATGATTGACATATAAAACTAGGACATCTCCTTCTTGTGTTCCTGTAGGTTTGGCGATTGTCTTAATACCTTTTGCAGAAGCAGTTGTACTCCTTACTCTTATTCCTTTAGGCTCATCTAATGTGTAATCAAACTTCCATTCTGGAAACTGAAGTGCGCTTCTCCCATACTTTCGACTAGCTGATTTAATTTCTAGATGCTCGTTTGATGCTCCATTAAATGGATCTCTGCTTCCGTGTGTACCATTATCATAATTAGAAGAGTCTTGTGTTATTGTCGTAAGACTTAGCCTATATGTTTTTCCTGAAAGCATTTTCACATCCTGAAAATCTTTCCATATATTAGGACTAATACTTACACGATTGTTATCTGCTGTTTCTTCTGTACTTGAAATATCATAAACAATTTGTCCTGTTGATTCGTCGGCAATTCGAAGCCGATATACAATTCCTCCATATCCTCCGTTATACGTTTGAACATACACCTTATTCATGATGATGTTTGTTTTAGGTGTTACCAATACATCGTAAGCAGCACCCCAGTTACCTTCTGATCTTGGTACTAATAATGAAGGCACTTGCACTTCTCCTTTCATAAAGAAAGGCGACCATTCAAAGAATGAATCGCCTATACTACTTCTATTTTGGTAATGGATTTATACTTTGTTCGGTCAATCGGCACTTCAAATAGTTTGCCATCTGTGAAGGTATCATTCTGGATGCCATCTATTTTATGAATGCCATTTACCTTTACGTCTGAACTAGCAGTAGATAAGAACTCATTTAGAACGAGTTTGGTTGCAGGGCTTGTTTGGTCGAATTCAAATACCTTGCGCTCTCCCGTTTGTGTTCCTCCATCAATAATTGCACGGAACTTTAAGAATCTTTTTTGCGGAAGAAAACTTGGATTAAATGCAATATATTGACTAAACGTAACACCATCGTCAGAAGTGCTTATTTCCACCCGTGTATAAGATAGTGCTCCATATGAGCTTCCCATCTTCTTGATTGGAGTTGGTGTTGTTCTTGCGTATGCTTGAAAACTACTTCCTTCGTTTAATGTTCTTAATACTGTAGGGCTATCAAGAAGTGTATAAAATACAGCGAGCAAGCCACTAGAGTAACCTAAGTTTGACCACCAATCTGCAACATTTCTGGCAATTACAGTATGTGTATTAGAAGTACTCACAGCATACAAAGTATTATCATTTGTTATATAAAAATAATCTGAGTATCCTGCCTTCTTAACTGCCATTACATTTGAAGCTATTTTTGTAAATGAATACGATGTACTACCAGCAGGGTTCGCATACAAATCTCCGTTATTACCTACATAAAAAAATCTAGCTTGACCACTATTCGCTCCACCTGCTGCTATGCTTTTTACAGCTCCAACAGAATAAAAGCTTTTACTAAAATCCATGGGAGATGATCTAGTTGTAAAGTATCCATTGCCATCTAGTGACCGATATGCTAATTGAAAATTGGCATATACAACGTAGTCCACATTTGTTGCTATTTGCCCTTTTTGGAACGAACTATCCGTTGCCACCATCCAAAGAGTGTTATCATTTTTTACATATGCTAATCTTCCTCCTTCAGAAGAGTCCGCTTGCTTTACATTCGTATCAACAAGGGTTGGTGTCATGCTCGTTCTCCAAGCATATAGATTGCCATTCATATCAATATAGCCATCACAAGCATAGTCATAGTCCTCATTACTAATGACAGCAGTTTTTACATTAGAAGCTGCTTTTGTCCATTTACCAACTGGAAATCCATGTGACATATGTGCTGTACTTTGATCAGTAGTCACATATAAATCATTATTTACATCTACATATCCAAAGAAAAAAGACATATTGTTTCTCCTTTCTTACCCAAATTTAATTTCTATTCCTGTTACTTTTTGCATGCCGCTTCCTAAGTCAACGCCTTCTGATTCCCATGTACCAGAACCTACAAATGCTTGTGATCCAATTTGTCGAAGCTGAATATTTCCTTCTTTAAATTCCGCATCATCAAACATGCCCTTGGTTAAATCAACATCATAAAGCTCTTTAACTTGTAAGTTAGATATTTGAGCTTCTATCCAATCTAACCTCTCATCAACAGAGTCAAATCGACCTTCTGCTCCCTTTCCTACTATCATTTCATTAAGCTGTTTAATTTCCTGAGCCACTTTACTTGCCTTACTGAAAGAAATAATCTCCATTGTATCCCCTCCTATAGCACAATCACTGTAACAGATGTACCAACAGATTCATTTTTACTTGTATCCACTGATTTAAGTGTAAATGTATGTTCTCCATTTGAAATGCCATTCAATACAATGGATGCACGTTTTGTGGTATCTAGTGGCGTCTTAATATTATCTATATAAACATTAATCTTATCTAAGTCAGCATCTGTAGAATTCACCCACTCCAGATTTACAACGCCTTGAGATGGAGAACTACCAACTAACCCTTTTATATCTGCAGGTGCCGTTACGTCCACCTCTGTTCTAGTTTTAATACCTGTGATATTTCCTTTAGGATCATAAGAATACGTTTTTGTTACAGTAACTTTTTGTCCTTTATTATTTGCAAATGTTTGAACTGATTTACTTAGCTCACCCGATGCTAAATCTCGATAAGAATACTCTACTATCATTTCTTTATCGCCTGTTGTAGTATGACGTATAATATTTCCATATTGCTCATCATACTCAAATTTTTCATCATAGTTTCCAGAGTCTGTAGTGCCTTTCAAAATTGCAGATTCTAAATCTCGTTTTAGATTCTCAATGCGCTGTATTGTTAATATACCACCATTCTCATAACCTCGAATCAAGTCATCAATAACAGCTTTTGTATTTGTATCAAACAAATCACTATTAATGTGTATAAAACGATCATAAACCGTATCATATATCCCTTTTAATTTAATAATGTCATCAATAATTTCGATTAAACTATCTTCTAAATCATACTTTTGTATCTTTGTTGAAATTCTATTCATAATCGTGCCTCCTCTTTTATTTTTACTGAATTTTTATGGATTTCACATGAAATCCAATTGTTTAAAGATAAATCAAAATGATCTTTATATATTGATAAATTCTTCATTTATCCCAAATTTTAGATTCTCTTCTCTCCTTACATCATCTCATACAAATGAAATACGTTCTCTATCCATATTAAATCTTTCTTTTGTTTTATATCCATGTTAGTGAATAATCTTGTAACTCTACATTAACAGGTAATTCTATCTTTAATTTTAATTTCTTTTCTTTTGGATGAATCTTATCATCAAATATGAAAAGTTCCTCAGGTGAAATGCCTATCCAAGTTTCACCGTTATCACGAGAAATATAATAATTTATTCTATCAGCATTTTCATTGGTGATTGCGCCCATCATTTCTATTCCTGTGAGACTTGGGATAGTCATATCAACAGCTTTTTTTATAAGAATTCTATAATATAGGTAGAATTCTTTATTTAAAAAGGTATAGTTTTTTCTTTCCTGCTTTATAAACGTAGCATCTGAGACACTATGGAGAGTTGTATAATTGATGCCATCCATACTTCCTTGAAACTCCCAATCTTCAATATGATAAGAATCTGCTACACTAGAACCTTCCACAATATATTTATCTACTAAAGTTGGATTAGGAAATCTATATCCAATCCAACTAGGATTAGGTCCTGTTAAAGTGTTCCCTCCCCATCTTGTTTCAGAGTCTCTATCGAACGCTTCATAAGCAGAAACATTTCCTTTTTCTCCTTGATTTGTATTACTTGCAAACGCTTCTCCAGAAGGAGTTGTATTGGAAGTCATTTTAGGGATTAAGTTTTCATCTGAAGATACAGGTGTTACTTTCACATTGGCAATTAAAATAAGTTTAGAAGGAATACTCTCTAACTCTTCAGTAGTTGTTTCAATAACACATTCTTCAGTTGTTATTAATGAGCCCTTCTCAGAATTATGAATATAACCTTTACTCTTTTCAGTATCAATTCCACTTACATCTAATAGATCATCAAACATCATATTTTTCATATTGTATTTTAGTGTTTTTGCAATACTATTTAATTTAGCATGTGCCTTCATAATGTTGACTGCATCATGAACAATGAGTTGATTTGCTCGTAATGATAACCCTTCTAGATATCTTTCCAGGTTATCAATACGCTCTTTTACGTTTATAAAATTACCTTCTACACCAGAAAATAATGTTTGATTACGTAAGCTGGATTCTGCATCCTTGGTTTTATTCGCAATACCATAACTAATAGTATCCATTTAGCACCATCCTTTCTATAACCATGAGTATGAAATTGCATGAAGCTCTTTTCCGTTTTTTAGAACGACCTTAACAAGCAGTTCTTTACCCTCTGGGAGTTTATCTAAACTAACAAGCTTATCTTTCTCAATTCTCATCCATGATTCATTGTTACGAGATACATAATATTCTAAACTGGATTCTCCATTATCTTCAGTAACTGACGATAATAAAAATAATGTAGGAATAGTCTCTACAGACTCAACGGCTGTAATCAAAATAGCTGCTTGCGTCTTGTCCTTTGGTGTTACTTTATGATTTTGTTGATCATGAAGAACATTCTTTGAATTTATTAAATCAATGCCAGAGCTATCACCAAAATCATCTATAATCATATCTTTCATGTTATAGCGTTTTTTATCTAAAAGAGAATTTACTCTTAAATTATGTTTATTGAGATTTACATGGATACTCGTTTCTAAGTCTGATACACGATTAGGCAATGGACGATTCTGATAAGAGATTGCCACATTATTAAACTTATACGCTTCATCAAGAACAGTTACTTGTATTTGTAAGTTCTTTGAAAACTTACTTACTATTTCAAAACTATTTCCTACATCAATAAAATCATCTGTTGTTTTCACAGATACTTTTACTTTGTCTCTTGGCAATTCCGCTGGCACATTATTGCCAAAATAAAACTCCAATTCATCAATATTCACAGGAAAGACTCCGCCCTCTTGGAATCCATTTGTTTCCGAAACAACTAGTGCATAGGCCCTGTATCCTGAATTATTTTCAAAAGCGTATTCTCTTTCTTCATACTCTCCCCAGTTCACTTGATTTACTCGTGTATCAAGATCAACCCATTCATTAGAACCTAACGGTAGACCTCTGAACACCCAGCTCTTTGGTGATTGATTCACATACTGCAAATTCTTTCGAGATCTGATTTTATACTTATTTACTATCTTTGTCACAGCTTCCCACTCATACATAATCCAATGTGGAAAGGTTGCGCTCTCAGATGATTGCCATCCTACTCCTTCATTTTTCATTCCATCAAACGCATTAGCGGGAACATAACTGTTTCCAGTGTTTCTAAATGAACTAGCAGAAGCCTTACCGCCTTCTGCTAAGTTTCCACTTTTCGATATTAATGATCCTGTAACTTTTAATGCTTTTAAATCCAATGCATCTTCCCCTAAATGAATTACATTAGAAGTCCAAACATCATTAGTGATGCTACCTTCTTGAGTTGAAACAACCTTTACTTTATCAATTAATCCTTGTCTTTTCTTTTCTAATTCATCTAGACGAGTTTTAACAGTAGCAAAAGTTCCTTTTATATCTTTGTCTCCATTTTTGTAGTCACCTACACCTAGACGCCTATTCAGTGAGTCTAGATTTTTTCTTCCTTGCATTGCTTTAGAATAACTGACGATATCCATTGTTTCACTCCTTTCTTGTTGTTAAGCCCATGCATAAGCGATTGCTGTTAAGGTTGCTAAATCTGTTGGTAGATTAATACGAATTTTAAACAGCTTACCAGATTGTGCTGAGACATCTATTACATCCCCTGATTGAAAGGCATTCCAAGTACTTCCGTTATCTAAAGAATATTGGAATGTACATTCTTGATGATCTGCCGCTATGACAAGTGTTTTGCGATATGTAGGTAACTCTTCTGTATCCGTCTCTATCATACCAGTTCCACGATATAATTTATCTTCTGAATTATAGAGATAATGCTGTGACATGCTTGCTGTAAATTGTTTTTCAGTTTCTGTATAAGCTAATATCTTAGAATTACTCGGGAGTGCTTTCCATTGTTCCTCTGTAATGCTATTTAATGAAAACATACCATGGTCTTTAAACATTTCGTATGTGACTGGTTCTGTGCCTACATCTTCCCATGTGCTATTAATTTTTTTGATTATATTTTCAGATTGAATGAGAAACATTTGGATATTAGGTATTTTCACGTCATTATATAATCCGACTGGATCATTTGATACATCTGCGAATTTAGAATCAATATTATTAATCTTGAACCCTGTTATTCCAAGTTCAGTAAATCTAACTTGGCCACTTCCTGACCCAATGCTAATTCCCCCGTTATCTTTAAAGTAATAGCGAATACCATTACAAAATATCCAACAGTCAATAGGACCATAAATCATTCTAACTTTGTCCTCATTGTTGTTTTCTACTCGCTTCCATTGATTTGTTTCTATATCACGGTATTCGACATAGGTAATAAAATCCTCCTTCCCAAGACCCTCATCAGGCAATCCATATGGTTTAATTTTTGTAATAAGAACAGGAAAATCAAACACAATTCCCATCCAAGCAGAAGTGGTTCCTCTTTCAAACCAAAAAGAAGCATCAGAATTACTTTTGTTCCCATCATTTAATGAAGATGGATTATAACTACTGCTTGTACTCCAAGGTGGTGATGATTTTGCTATGCCTATTGTTTGCAAGTTATCATCAGATATTTCCTTGTCATTAAAATCAATACGTGGCATTTATTTCACCTCTATTTTCTTTATATTTGTTATCGATGCAAGACTTAATTCAGATACCTTACCTGAGCCTAATTCCGTTGTATTAGAAAATGCAACTTCTTGCTTTGTTTCTCCTGCACCTGAAGAAGCAATATTTTTCATATTATCAGATTCACATGTATCTATTACCATGTCATGCATCTTATATTTTTCTGATTTAAGTAATGCATTACTTTTGAAATTGAGTTTCGCTATATTAATTGCATTGATTCGTTCTAGTTCTTTTAAACGTCCCTCAATCGTTAAGCTGTTTGTTTCAATTTTGATGCTATGTAATTTTGGTGAGTTGCTTACAACTGGCACTGTCTCATATGCTAATTTATCAATTAATAATGTATCTGTAACTGCATGTAAATCTAAATAATATGCTAAACGCAACTTCATTTCAGATAAAAAGGGCTTCCATGCTACTTGTGTAATACCATTAAATGTAGCAATATCCATCCCTTTTGACTTTACATCATCTAGGTCGTTTATATCAACAGGATGCCAAGATACACCATTAAATGCTTTCCATGTTGTTCCACTGTCATTAGATGCAATAATCTTGAGGACACTTTCATTTTGTACAGTTCCCGTTAATGTAAAGGATTTAATAGGCTTCTCAAATATCATATCTGTTTCTTGCATAATCAATTGTCGCTTTGGTATAGCAGTTACATTTACAGACGCACTATTAATACTTGTATCTTTTGTGAGCACTAGTATTTTAATATTGTCTGATTCTAATTGATTCCATGCTGATTCAGGAATTACACTCAAATCTGTCATACCATGTTGCTTAAATTCATCTACTGTAGGCATATTCATTCCTCCTTATATGGTTTGCCATGTATTATTTTTATATGTTTTTATTATATCACCATCTTGAATAAGTAATAATTGTTTTCGCACAGTAAAGGCAGCACTCTCCTGATATGCAGATGCAACCGTATTATTATCTACTGCTCTTACTCTTATTTTCGCATTTGTAATATTTAATCCATCGGGAAGTGTATATTCTACTGATACATCTGTTATCTTTGATGCAACCGACACCCAAGAAGAACCGTTGTAGAAATCTACATCGTATGTAATTGCATCCCCCTCCGGATCCGTAGATGCATCCCATGATACTGTAATGGTTTCACCTGTTAGGTATACACTATTTGTGCTTGCTGTTATCTTTAGATTAGTTGGTACTGTTGGCGGCATACTTCCTAATTCAACAAGTTGAATTGTTACATATCCATGTCCGGTATTTCCTATTCTTCCATATGTATTTTCCCCAGATACATAAGAGCCACCACCGCCACCTCCATATCTATCGTTGTAACCACATGCACCACCGGAGTAACCACCGCCACCGCCACCAGAATAGTGACCATTACCACCGCCACCACCAAATCCACCGTCAGCACCTTTTGCATAAGTTACAGCATATCCACCAGCTCCACCGAGCGCAAAGCTTCTTCCTCCCTGTGCATAGGTGTTTGAGCCATTAGGTGTATCCCAACTTACAACTTTTTGTGTTGCATATTCAATAGATTGTCCGTCACTATAAAAGCCACCACCTGCTCCAGCTGGATACGTACTAGAAGGAATAGATTTACCACCTTGTCCCGATGAACCTCCATATGGAGTGGAAGAACTGGTAGATGATGTTCCGGTTGGTCCTGTACTTGCATTTGTTCCGTATGCTCTTGAAGCATTTTCAGCTGATGATCCACCGCCACCACCACCGACAATTAGAGGGATAGCCGAAGAAAGTGTATCTCCTTTGGCAACAAAACTACCACCACCGCCACCACCTCCATTAGTATAAGCTCCTCCTTGCTGTCCAACTAGGACATGAATAACATCCCCTTTTCTTAATTCTACAGTACCATACACAATTGCTCCGCTACCTGGTGAGGCTGTATAGCTTGTTCCCTTCCCCCCTTGTGCACCTGCTGCTGTAATTTTATATTTTCCGTTCATAGGGACTATCCACTTCATAATTGTCCCTGAACGACCAGTAGACGTTGGATTGAAATGAAGAGTGTCATTTAATGTTAGTGCTTCTGGGTAATTAGTAACACCAGAATATGTGTTATTAACAATATGTGTTGCCATGTAATTTCCTCCTTTTTTAAATAAACTCCCAGTTTCCGTTTTTATAAGATTTATTTATGTCTCCATCTTTAATTACATACAATTGCTTTGCTACTATAAATACATTACTTAGCACATATTCAGATGCACCATTTTCACTGTCAGTTGCACGAATCCGTAGTTGTGCTTTGTCTGTTGTAACTGACGGAAGGATACAATCGTATTTTGTAGCTGTAATCTTTGTTGCAATACTTACCCATGCAGAGCCATTATAGAAATCTATTTCATATGTAATAGGATTTCCTTCTGGATCAGTTGATGCAGTCCACCCTAACGGTATTATCTCATTGGATAGATTCATACTATTAGAGATTGGTTGCTTTGTAAGTGATGGCTTTGTTGGTGGCTCATTTGCAGAGCCGATAAATGTAATTTCTACTTTCCCATGACCTCTATTATATCCCGATACAGTTGATTGATTGTTTCCTTTATTAAAAGAACCGCCACCACCTGCAGCATACTCAGACGCATTTCCGCCACCGCCACCACCCGTGTATCCACCACCACCACCGCCAGCAGAAAATCCGCCACCGCCACCGCCTCCGCCTCCGTATCCACCATAATCAATGGCATTATAACCATTGCCCCCAATTCCTCCATTAATAAAAGCCTTTCCTCCATATCCATAGCTACTTCTATTTCCATCACCATAGAATCCACTACCACCCGATCCACCTGTAACGCTTCCGCCATTCCCTCCATACCCTTCTTTGATAAATCCAGCTCCTGAAGAATCCCCTACAGAAGATGTTCCAGGTCTAGCTTCAGCAATATAATTTTGATATTTATTAAATCCACCACCGCCACCGGCTATAATAAGAGGGGCATTTTGTGAATCTGCTAAAAATGTTCCACCACCACCACCTACTGTTCCATATTTAGAATTTGTATATGCCCCTCCCATTTGCCCAATTAATATTTTTATTACTTGCCCCTTTTTTAGATTAAAGTTACCTTGTACTTTTGCCCCTTTTCCACCACTATTTCCACCTTCTGCTCCATAAGCCTCTATTTTATACTCTCCATCATTTTGAACAGTCCATGATATTATATCTCCTGAGGGTCCAGTTCTAGTATTACTAATCAGCAATACATCCCCACGCTGTAAGCTTGCTGGAAATGCTACTACTGGACTACCAGGTTGATTTACTGTATAAGTTGCCATAGTATCTTCTCCTTTCTAAATAATTTTCCATATACCATTCTTATATGTTTTTACATTATTTCCGTCTCGCACTAATGCAAGTTGAGCGGCGACTGTAAACACATTACTCATTGTGTATGGAGATGCATCATTTTCATTATCAAATGCTCGAACTCTAAATTGTGCATTACTTGTATTACAAATTGGAAGTATACAGTCATATGTTGAACCTGTAATTTTCGTTGCAATGCTTACCCATGTAGAACCATTATAAAATTCAATTTCATATGTGATAGCATCTTCTTCGAGATCAGTAGATATGCTCCATTCTAATGATATAGATTTTCCTGGAAGATTTATGCTATTAGAATCTGGCTGTTTTATAAATATTGTTGTAATCGCATTTGGTTTATTATGGTCCGTTCCAAGTATCTTAATTGGCGTAGGTGTGGTTCGAGCGGTGGCATAAAAATTTTCAGCACTAGATTCTGATGCCACTTTTAATATAGAAGGCTGATCTGTTGTTGTATAAAAAATCGCATTTAATCCAACTGCTCCTGTTTTATTTGACCAGTATTTATCTACATTTGATGCAACCAAAGACATATTAGATGGCTGACCACAATATAAATCACCTGATTTTGTGATATATGTAAGGAATAAGTCTGCTCCAGTTTTTATAGATAACACATTTGATGCAACTTTTAATTTACCGTTTCCTTCTGCGTATAAATTGTCATACATGTCAATGTAGGCATACATATGTCCAATACCAGAGTAACTTCCTAATGCAATAATATCTTTTACCTTCCCAATTACTTTTGAATTATAACATCCAGTTCCGCCTAATGTTCTATAGGTATATTGAGAACCGGAAGCTGTCGCATATTTTGCATCACTTGCAATTTGAGTTTTTGAAATAGTACTTGCAGTATAAGAACAATTACAACGCCATAATGTATTATCACGTTTTACATAATACAGATATCCTTTATTAGAGCCGTAAGCCTGTTTTACATCTGTATCTACAAGAACTGGTTCTTGCTTATCTCGCCATAAATATAAATTATTTGTAAAGTCTATATATCCATCGACACTATTATATGAATCATATCCATTTGTAATAATAGGGTATTTCACTTTTACTGGAATCTTCGTCCATACACCTACTGGAAAACTGTGGCCTAAGCGATTTGTTGCTGATGCGATTACATACATATCATTTTTGTTATCAACATATCCAAAAAAGTTAGACATAGCACTTCCTCCTTTCATAAAGAAAGACGACCATTCAAAGAATGAATCGCCTATACTACTTCTATTTTTGCAATGGACTTATACTTTGTTCGGTCAACTGGTATTTCAAATAACACTCCATCTGTGTAATTATCATTCTTAATGCCATCTATTTTATAAACAGCACTCACCTGTACATTGGTATTAATAGACGAGACAAATTCATTTAATGCCAATTTGGTTTCTGGGTTCGCCTGGTCAAACTCAAACACCTTTTTTTCCCCCATTTGTGTACCACCATCAAGGATTACCCGAAACTTTAAGAATCTTTTTTGCGGAAGATTGCTGGGATCAAAGAAAGCATATGAACCAAATGTAATGCCATCATCAGAAGCACTCACTTCTATTCTTATATAAGCTAAGTTATCATTATATGAACTTCCTAGCTTTTTAATTGGTGTTGGTGGAGTTGGAGGTACCCCACTAAACTTTGCTGCTTTTAATACAGTGGGATTATCAATAGTCGTATAAAAAATACCATATATAGTTCCGCCGTAAGTTATGTTATCCCAATAGTCCATAACGTTTCTTGCAATTAACTCTGTGTCCTTGTATAAGTCATTGGAAACTGTTAGATATATAGATCCACTTCCTAATTTTCTAACTGACTTTACACCATACGAAATTCTACTAAAATTAGAGGTTGGTGATGTACTCCCATATAAAGTTCCAATAGTATCAATATACATATATCTTCCGCTGCCGCCATTTGAACCAGCTACAGCAACATCTTGCACGGCTCCTATATCAACAAATCCTGCATTTGGACTTGAACCCCAACTTGTATATGTTGAGAAATACCCTCGTCCATCTAACGATTTATATGCAATTTGATTATTTGCCGATACAGCATAATCCACATTTGATGCTATCTGTCTTCTATAAGGCCCACTTGTATCTACTATCCAAAGAGTATTGTCATTTTTAACATAGACTAATTTGCTTTCTTCAGATGAATCCGCCTGTTTTACATTTGTATCAATCAGGATTGGCGTTTTACTTGCTCTCCAAATGTATAAATTATTATACATATCAATATATCCATCACAGGCATTGTTATAATCCTCATTACTAATAACGGCGCTCTTTACATTTGAAGCAGCTTTTGTCCATTGGTTCTGTGGAAATGTATGCGAAGTATCACTGGAGGAATTACCAGCAATTACATACATATCATTGTTTACATCTACATACCCAAAGAAAAAAGACATATGATTACCCCTTCCTTATTTAATTTTCATTTCGATGTTTGTTATTTTTTGCATACCGCTTCCTAAGTCTACTACTTCAGACTCCCATACTCCTGATCCTACAAATGCTTGTGGTCCGATTTGGCGAAGTTGAATGCTACCGTCTTTGAACTCTGCATCATTAAACTGACCTTTATTTAAATCTACTTCATATACCTCTTTTACTTGTAGGTTTGATGCTTGCGCTTCTATCCAATCTAACCTTTCATCAACAGAGTTAAATCGACCTTCCGCTCCCTCTCCTACCACCATCTCATTGAGCTGCTTAATATCCTGAAAAACTTTACTTGCTTTACTGAAAGAAATAATCTCCATCTTATTCCCTCCTATAGTACAATCACTGTAATAGATGTACCAACAGATTCATTTTTACTTGTATCTACTGCTTTAAGTGTAAATGTATGTTCTCCATTTGAAATGCCATTCAATACAATGGATGCACGTTTTGTGGTATCTAGTGGCGTCTTAATATTATCGATATAAACATTAATCTTATCTAAGTCAGCATCTGTAGGGTTCACCCACTCCAGATTTACAACTCCTTGAGATGGAGAGCTGCCAACTAACCCTTTTATATCTGCAGGTGCCGTTACGTCTACCTCTGTTCTAGTTTTAATACCTGTGATATTGCCTTTAGTATCATAAGAATACGTTTTTGTTACAGTAACTTTTTGACCTTTATTATTTGCAAATGTTTGAACTGATTTACTTAATTCACCTACCGCTAAATCTCGGTAAGCATACTCTACTATCATTTCTTTATCGCCTGTTGTAGTATGACGTATAATGTTTCCATATTGCTCATCATACTCGAATTTTTCATCATAATCCCCAGATTCTGTGGTGCCTTTCAAGATTGCTGATTCTAAATCTCGTTTTATATTCTCAATACGCTGTATTGTTAATATACCACCATTCTCATAACCTTGAATCAAGTCGTCAACAACAGCTCTTGTATTTGTATCAAACAAATCACTATTAATATGTGTAAAGCGTCCATAAACTGTATCATAGGTACCCATCAACTTAATAATGTCATCAATAATTTCGATTAAACTATCTTCTAAATCATACTTCTGTATCTTCGTTAAACTTCTATTCATAATCGTTTCTCCTCATTTTTTTACTTATTTTTGTGATAACATATAATCAAGGCGTTTAAATCTCGTTCTAAATAACCTTTATGTTTTGAGGTATAATTTGTTCATCCTCCAAAAGCTTATGATTTGTTAAGAGCACTGCCTCATTATTTAAATGCAGCATTAATATTTCAAAATCAACTATTTTATCATTAATATTCATAATCTCTTGCACTAAGTCATTGTAAATAAAGCCTTGTCCCATCTCGAATTTGCCGAAATGTTCTTGAAGTTTATTTTGTGTTTCAAAAGATATATATGACTTTTGCTGTGCGCTCGTTGATTCATGAAATGCTAACTGCACCGTTATATCAATTGGGATTTCAATTGGTGTAATGATATTAGGACGACTTCCAAAAGCTTTTATCTTTGATATTTGTTCCCCTACATTATGAAGCACTTCTTCTTTCTCGTATCCATACTCGGGTATCACAATAAAACTAAAACTTCCCGTTCCATGAGTATACTCTTTACCAATTACATCTCTTACGCCATTCACTGTTAAGCAAGCTAATCTAAGTGCTGTATGGTTTGCGGTAGCTGATGCAGGAACGATTTGTATTAATTCTGCACGATACATATCATCATCTATTAACTTTTCTGTTAATATACCATCAGATCCACGAACTTGATGCATTCTTCGTTTATAACTAAACAGTCCACCAATTAAATCTAAATGCTCATTCGTTGCTTTGCTAATAAATCCTTGATTTAATACTTCTTGTGCAAAATCATATAACGATATTCTTTTAGGATCATCTCCTGAACCAATTTCAGGAGCAATTGCTTCTGTAATAGAACGGGCAATACTTCCTGCTGAGAAATTTGTAATAGGCGTATTCTCAGATATAGAAACACAAGCATCTCTTATAATTTCTTGCGCACTACGTTTTAATAACATCATGAAAACCTCCTATAATTCTAGTGGCTGTTTAACAACTACTTTCCCTTTTTTATCTGTACTTAATATAGCAAAGAACTCTATTGCTTCTATGCTAGTAGGAACAGCTCTAACATCTATATCTGCAATCTGAAATCGCCCATCGGCTGTTAATGTTTGATAAATTTGTTCCACACCTCTCAAGCCTGTTTCTCTAGTGTTTGGCTCTCCTTCTAGCAATTCTAAATCAGCACCTAGCCACTTATGAGATCGCCATTCTCCTTTTTGGGAATGCATGCGATTCGTAATGTCTTGTCTAGCAGATTCATATTGCTCTGTAAGTGCAAAATCACCTGATTCATTAACCATGTAATCCCCTTCGATTTCATTCTTAGTATCATAAAAACGAATATCAGATTCATTATAATTCCTCATCTCTAATTCCCGCTTTCAATTTTATTGTTTAGCTGCAATAAATCGTGTACGTCTTTTAGTTCATCTTTTATATACGAACTTACTTTCATGTCAGTATGCTTTTGAAGGTTTTGTGTAAAAACGTGCACACTTGGAGCAAACACCATAAGCGCCTGCTTCTTTCTACTAAAACGAAATCCCAATCCATAATCCGCATATCCTTCTAAATCCCCATTTTCTCTAGCTAATATGCCAGCACCACTAATAGAATTAATTACGCCCACATCATTCTCTTTCGCTTCAGTTGCTGTTTCTGTGAGAAAATCAATATCTTCTGTTACTCTTAGATCTAGATCCGTTAGCTTTTGTTTCCAGCTCATAGTAACCCTCCACCTGGTAATAGTTCCTCAAAGAAACCAGCAACACGTATGCTTAAATTATTCCAAAATAGTTCTATTTGGTCTGGTTCTCTATAATAGGCTGTAGCTATTGGCATACTAGGATCACCATTAATAAACTGAATCCATACTCGGTCATTCTTTGTAAACCCTTTATCAATAACCCCCTGTGAATAAACAAAACAAGGGACGGCATATAATTTTTGAATTTTATTTCCTTGTAAAACGTCTACATCAACTGTGTGTTGCTCCCATACTTCTATCTTTTCCCCTTTATGTCTACCGCACCTACAAACACCACCTGCCTTTTTGGTACCTGTATTAGGATGATAATCAACAACTTTTCCAATAAGACCATAAGAGCGTCGTTCTGACGCTCTATCTGCTCCTTCATTTTGCAAATCTTTTCTTACTTGGCTTGCTTCTATACCCACAAACAACTCCTCCTTTTATTTTCTGCACAATGGATATGAACAATGCAAGTGATTCCAATGCCCTTTAGGATCATATTGCATTGCACCGTCTCCGTATTTACTATTCATTTCTTGAATAATATCCCAATCACCAAACACTAACCCTCTAAAGCCAGCTTTCAAACAACACTCTACAAGCTTTCTAGCCTTTTCTTTATCAGTTCCATTTGGGAATCTCATTTTCCCATTAATAACTCTCATTGTATTTGGAGTATCAATGTCAGCAGCCCAACCAGTACCATGCCACTGATTATCACCTGGTCGCCATCCACTTGTAATATTAAAGCTATCTCCTGTGGCAGCCTTATATAATTTAGCAACTTCTATAAGCAACTCACCTGTTGCTTTTCGAACTTTACTTGTACCGCCACCTCCTACAATCGTTAAACCAAAATTACGTCCAGATAAATTATGTAAATCAATAATATCTGGAGCACCACCACTTCCTAGGTGATATTTACTTTTCCCTTCTTTCCCTGTTATAAGTGGACATGAACTTGCACCACCAGAACCTTCGCCAACTGCCCCGCCACCTTTACATGCACCAGCAGGCAAATTACCATCATAGTAACGTAAAACTCGTTCTACATATTTAGAATCACCGTATCCTGGTGGAATCCTTGAAATTCTACCTACTTTTTTAACCATAGATTCTGAGAAACTATAGGCTAATTCATATGTGTATTTTCCACCTCTGCTCATACAGTAATCAATAAATCCACCGCCGAAGTTATAGGATTGCAATACTAGTTTGATATCACCTTTTGCTCTTGCAAGTTGGTTCTTGAAGTGCGTTACACCTTGCTTAATACTAGCATCTACATCTTTAATATACCCAATTGGTTTTCCCATCGATTCTGAGGATTGCATCACATCAGGGAGTTTGTGATAATTACCGCCTGACTCCTGCATAGTTAAAGATTTTAATATCTCTGCATACGATCCGATTCCTTGTGCTTTTGCTTCAGCTTCAATCTTAGGACCAATTACATCAAAGTATTTTGAAAGACCTTTCGCTTTACCATCTGTCGGTACATCACCCTCAGGAACACAAGTACCATCATCTTTGCTTCCAAAGAAGGATGTAACTTTATCCCACAGATCTTTAAACCAACCGGTTATTTTGTTTTTAATTTTATTCTTCCATTCTTCCCAAGATGTTTCTTCTTTTTCATATGTTGCTTTTGTATCCCTTTTTCCTAACAATTCTAATCTCTTATTAATTTGTTCTAAAGCTGCTTTGCGATCTTTATCATAAAGTTCAAACAGTTTTTCTGAAGTCGATACTTGTTTTTTAAATGTATTATAAAAGTTACTCGCTAATTTAGTTAGATCAATAGGTTGTTCTGTAGGTGTATCCGACTTTATCCCCATTTGCTCTTGAAGATTATCATTTCTAAATTGCCAAGCATCCACACCAATAAATCCTAGAAGGAATGCAGAAACATCATTTGTTATAATTTTTTGCACAAAATCAGGTGCATCCCCTATGACAGAACCCTTATGTCCATTTATACCTGCTGTATATTCAAATCCGCTTTTTTGTAATGGAGATATTAAACATGCCTGTCTCATAAATAACCATCGTTCAATAAATTCTCCAATTGTTGATGTAAGGATATGAACTCCTAAAGCTTCTATGGCTAGTCCTAGCCAACCAATTGGCCCTGCCGTTATGTGCGCACCTGCCCAAAGAGACGTTACAACACCACGCCCACCTTTTAATACCTTACCTATGGATTTAGAACCTTTTGCAATTAGAGCACTTCCTTTAGCTTTCATCTTTACATTTTTAAAACTGTTATAGCCAAACTCTCTAGAATTCTGGAATATATTCTTTAAGTTGTTTGTGCCTTCTTCTCCTGTTAGCTTAGCAAGTTGTTCAAGTAATCCATTCTTGGACCATCTCGCAATATCTTTGGAAGATATACCACCTTTTCTCAATTCATCAGCGGCAGCTATCTCTTTGCCATTTGGTGCCTTACCACCAGTTACCTTATCCTGAAACTTTTGACCTAGCTTGCTCGTATCAAATCGCTCTTTCATCTTGTCGAATCGATTTTTTGTAGAAGACCATAAAGCATTCATAATTGGTAAATGTCCTGCGTATTTAGAAGTTCTTAATTTTTTACGTAACGTATGGGTAATTAATGCGCTACCTGCTAATGCTTGGACACTTGCAAGTAACGTCATGGCACGGCGGTCTGTATTAACAACTACAACATCCGGTTTGATTAAAGTAACATACCCTTGTTCATGATTCATAATTTGTGTTACTTCCTTTACCTCTGCAGGACCTGAAATAGAATTATGCTCATCATTAATCCACATTTGATCAAATGGCTTTACAGATGGATCTCCCATAACCGTTAAATAGCCATCATACATATCTTTTACATAATCCCTTAAACCTGCTGCTGTTATTTTTACAGCAACTCCTTCATCGTAATACCACTTAGGCAATTTATTTAGTAAGCCACCAATCAGAGGGATATTTTGTATCATGCGAACCCCTTGCGCATTCATTGTCGTATCAATGTTTACAACTCTTTGTTTTTCAGGCCAAATATTTGTGTCAACAAACACTGGGGAGGTTGTATCCATCTCCCCTTCATTCATGTATAAACCAACAGCTACTGTATACATGTTATCTTCAGTAGTCTCTATTGAATTATCAATAATACTTGTTGCACTATCGTAAACATGGAATTGTCTAAATGGCTTCAAAGCAGTACCTTTAACTTCTTCACCATCCACAACATAATCATAATGCAACGGGAAATATGGCTTTCCAGAAAATATAGTATTCCTAAAACCAAAGGGATGAACCGCAACTATGTGATCATCACCAACAGCCGCACATATATTTAATACATCCCAGACGGTCTTATCAAATAATCCAATATTAATACCAGGTTCATCTGCTTGCCCAATACCAAATGCATCCTTAATTTTATTCCACCAGCCATCATGCTCTTCGTTTGTTAGCCCCGTGGTTTGGTAGATATTCATATTAATTTCTCCAACAGTTCGGCTATCCTTACCAAATGTTACTCCACCAATAAATCCTCCAGCAACACCGCCAATAGCTGCTCCCATTGGTCCACCAATTAGAAATCCTCCAGATGCCCCTAATGCTGCTCCTCCAAAGAATCCTCCAAGCTCACCCCATCCTTGTGGAGCTTGCTGATGTCCAAAATGCATTATGCCTAAACTATGTTCTTGGAATTCATCATTAGATAAGCCAGCCCAAAGATTAGAAAAAAAGCCTCTTGAATCAGTCAATAATTCATCTACAATTTCTGTTGGTTCTTGCTTAGAAAATAAAAATCCACCCTCTGTAGTTTCATTCACATCTGCTCTAATTTTATTTGTTAGTTCAATTCCATCGTCCTGCGCAATCACTGTAAGAGAAATCCCATTATTTTGAATAGATGTTATTGTTCCATTCATGATTGTTGGCATACTCATAGGGTTTGAACCATATCCCATTCTGAAATGAATACGTGTGCCAGTACGCAGCATAATACTCTTATAATAGTTTGCGTTCCTATGTCGTGAACGCTCTGCTTCTTTAGCCACCGCACCAGGCATTGTTAGCATTTTAAAGACTTCACACCAACTTGTATTTGTTAAATCCATACCTTTTTCAGCGTCATCCAATGTTCCATAGATATTACACATCTCTATCGCCAATGTACTAGAAGCTTCTTTTCTGCTATTAGTATAAGTAATATCCATAACAGCTTGATAATTAAAGAATTGATCGGACATTTTAACAGTCCCCATATATTTTCCTTCATCAATAAATGTCAGAAAAAATGTAGGGAATGCTCTGACTAATCTTCCACGCATATCATATTTCACCATGTCATGTAACATACCTGTATGTATTCGGTTATCGTCTTTGAAATCACTTTCTTTCATGTTTTGTTCTTGTTTTTTTCCGTTTGGACCTGTGGTTTTAAAATCTTTCACAGGTAAATCTTTTGTTTTTTCTTTGATGGTTTGATCAGACCATTCTGGATTATAAGAAGATGAATTCAACACTTTATTAATAATGTCGATAACTTCTCTAGGTGGTTGTTTATTATCTTTTAATAAATCTACATATTCTCGATCATAACCAAGATATAGCATAACCACCCCAGCAAAGCGTACCTTTTGTTGCTCCCAACCATTATTGGTATTCAATCCAAAACAAGCATATACATTTTCTTCGTGATACATTTTTTTATCACTCGTATTTGATTTAGCAAGCATTTGGTTTAGTTCCGTGTAATATTGAGACATCTTACGTACACCCTGTTCAACATTATATTCAATATTTTTACCAAGTAAATTTACATTAGAACCATACATTTTTCTGACTTTCATTATCCCAATGTATTCTCCATCTATAGATCCATCGTTATTTACATAGTATTTAAAGTTTTTATTCATCATAGTAGGAGAACTTGTTTTACTATTTACTACTTTATCCTGCCTTGTATTTGTTCCTACATCATAGAATTGTTTTAATTCAGAATCTAGAGCCTTAGCAAATGCAACTGTAAAGTTTTGATTAATATGAAACTGTTGTGATTTTTCTCTAATAAGAGCTTCTGCTTGAGCCACAGAAAGGTTATTTTTATCAATAAGCTCTTCTGGGATAGCACTATAACTAACTTTATTTTTACCTACTGCATCCTCATAGTCTTTTCTACTATTCTTTAATTCTTCAGATGTAATATCATTTATATTCTCAATATTACCACCGTTGATATTTGCTTCTCCGCCTTTACCATCCCTCAATACTGTTTGATAATTTTGTTGTGCTACATTAACCAAATCCTCAAAGAATAACGTCCCTTTTTTGTACTTAATAAAAAAGTCAGGATCTACAAATACACCATTATTATAGTTTTCTACCTTAAAACCAGCTTCCTCAACTTCGCCATAAGTAGGGAGTTCTAAGTCAGGATATACTTCAGCCGCTGCAAAGAACTTTTGTATGGATTCCTCATAAATGGCTTGTTTTTTTGCATCCGCTTGAACATTAGAACCTCCTAAGAATGATCTTAATCCCACCCATGCTTCTTTCGCTGCCGGTCTATCCGCAAAAAATTGAGCCCATCTATTTAATGGATTATCACCTATTCCGTCTTCAAACATTGTAGCTGGATTTAAGCTTGTTAAAAGACTCAAGACTCCTTGATTCTCAAATTTATTAATATCCCATTTAGCAGTCTCTGATAACCATTTAACCTCATTCATCTTTTTTTCTGCTCGATTGTATGCAATCATTGTTAAAGTGACTTCAAACATCCCTGGCATTCCTGGCACAGTATTTGTTTGCATATCTTCAATAGTTACATTTTTTACTCCAAATAATCTTGCAAGCTGATTATCAAAATCTAGAAATCCATTCGCCATCTCTTTATGATAGGTACGAATTAAATAAGAAGTTCTTCTCATTAGCCCTTCTAAGCTTGCAATAGACTCCATATCATGAGTAGTAAACTTTCCCGTGATTACTGTATCCTGAGATCCCATATACTGATGCGTAGGAGATTCATCATGTTGTAGTTGAACAGAAGTAATGGTGTTTTCAAATCCTATAGACAAATCAGTTAATGTTAAGTTAGGTAAATCCCACTCTTCGTAACCTACGTCATGTTCAAACATTGCCTTTTCATAAAATGCATCAATATCTTTATTGAATTGTTTCTCTAGTTTTCCTGTATCCAGATAATCTTCTTGCTTCTCTTCAATATAACTCTTAATCAGTTTTTTCTTCTCATTATTCCATTTGTTCATCTTAACTAAATCATCTTCAGCGGCTATTCTAAATTTAAAATCATTATCTAATTCTTTATATAAAGGTTCATAATAAGAACGAAAAGATTTCGCATTTTGAGGATTTAAATTTCTTTGATAATGCCATCTAAACAGTGGCCAATCAAACATCTCATCATATGTTCTATCCTCATCATCTGAAATATATGAATAAGGCTCAAATGAATATAATTGTATTTGAGCTTGTAAAGTTTGTGGAAATCCCGGTGTTGTTTGAACCGTTATTCCAGAAACAGTAACCGCATCAATCTTATGAATATCATTTAAATATGTATTTTCTATTGGTAAAAACGGACATTTTTTTACTTGAGATAATAAAGGTCTAAGTTCTTCATTCATATGATCTTTATCAGGGAAAAACAGGGTGATTTCAATCACCCTGTCAAAGTGCCCCGATTCTTTAGGTAAACTATTTCTAGCACGCAGAATTTTTACACGTTCATTTTTCATTTGACGGTGTATACTAATCGCGGTAGGTGGTACAAAAAACGCTGTATCTCCTATGCGTAAATGATGTTCAAGCAAGCTCCCATAAGGAGTTCTCTGAGTAACTGGCATAATCATTCCCCCTACATATTTTGTCGTACTTTATCTCTATACCAAATACGATTTAATTGTTTTGTGTTGTCATTATGATTCACTGTAATTCTAGTTGGTCCTGCACTCATGCCTATTTCCCTCATACTGTGTTCAACTATATTAGAAAATTGTTTTTTATCCATGTTACTTCCTGTTGCTTGAATACTGATGGAAGCATTTTGATTTACATAACTTTCATTTGGCATTTCTATCGATGGTACATGGTCTTGCTTTCTTGATTCATAATCTCCACGACTCGAACTATTGTAATGCATTACAGATTTTTTATCACTAATAATATTGTACGATGTTATTCCACCTAGGGCAAGTGCATCACCCATTCTCATTGTTTTTTCCTGATTCATATTTCTTACTGTATCTAATAAATCATTAGCTTTCTCAGAGGCTTGTAATACAATACCTGTCCCTTTATCAATAACTTTATTTCTTATTCTATTAATAAGGTTTTTCGTATTTCCCCCTTTTTGTTGCATTAATGTTTGGGCCAATTCTGAAACACTTTTTATTCCTTCCAGACTTCCTTTTGATACCTCTATATTTTGATGCTTATCAAACATCCTGTGCCTAAAATTAGAAAACTCTCCTGAGGTTTTATTAAACCGTGTAACTTTCCCATTAAGATATTCGCGCTCATTTAATTTTTCTAAATTAAACTCATGTTTATAGGCTGCATTAATCATCTCAAGTCCCGTTGACCTTGCCCCACGTTTCGCATCAATTAATTCTCGCTTTAGACCATGTCCAAATTCTTTCATTGTTTCATTTATTTGCTGAATATTACTAAATTCCCGATTTATAAATGCGTTTAAGTTAATTGCTGAGTCTCTTGTCATCTGACCCGCCTTTGAGACTATCTTTCTAGAGATATCTACAAAAGTTTTTCCAGTATGTTTCATATTATCTTCAACCACATTCTGTAAACTTGACCTACTATATTCACTTTCACCTAACGAACCACTAATGTAAGAATAATAGCTCTTGAAGTCGGTATCTGAAAGAATAGGTGACAAGAAAGTTCTATAAACTTCACTTGTGTTCACATCATTATTTATAATTATCTTTGTAAATGGCATTCCGTTATGTAAGGTATGATGATAATGTACATTTGTATTATACCTGTGCTTACTACCCTCTAATTTGGACCCCCATCCCATCTTTTCAGACATATTTCTTGAAATGACAGTATCTTTCTTTTCTTTATATATATCTTGCAATTTCAACAGAGTATTAAAATCCATCAAATTAGATAAACTCGATTTAAATATGTTCATATTAACTTTATAAACATCATCAGATAACATATATTTTGAATGCATTAACCCTTTAATGCCATGATGATCTCGTCTACTTACAAAACCTTGTAATTGTAATTGACCATAAAGTTGATTTTCTTCCTCTATAGGTGTTGGTGTTGATATACTATCGTCTATTTTTGGATATATACTTAAAACATGCTTTGGAAACTTTCTCAATTGAATATCTCCATCAGGAACATCTAAATTGGTCAATGGGGTAAATAACTGATTAATCTCTTTAACGTTATTTTTCTCATTACGATTAAATATAGCTTTATCTTTCTGTTCTATACCATCATTTCTTCTAACCATGGAAAACTCTGACCCACATCTATGCTGATTCTCCAATTCATGGTATTCATATCTTTCAGTTAAACTCTCTACCTTATCTTGACTTAACATTGTACCTGAGTATACATGCTTATCTTTATATTGCTCTAGTAGGGAACTGAACCCAGTAACTAATATTTTCTTATAGAATAGGTGGTCTAAAGTAGGCATTATATTTCGGAACTCATGAAAATTCCTTTTTAATATTTCTGAATGATTATGTTCAAATGTCTTTCCTTTTAAAAATCCTATGCCTTCACCTTTCAAATTAAAGACATCATATAAATCATGTATTGGCTGGTTATTTCCCTCAAATCCAAATAATACTTTATCTAATGCATCTAGATTGACGATTTCCGTAACACCTTTAGAACTTGTTGCTGTTTTAATACGCTTCTTATTGAAACCCTTATTAATCCCTTTCTCATTTAAAAAATTGTTATTTACTATTTCTTGCTCTTCATATAAACGTGGAGACTTTAAATAGTAAATGGAGCTATCTTGGTTGATATACTCAAATTCTTTTGATAGATTATTACCTTCTTTACTTTCAAACATTTCATGTTTTTTAACCGTCTTAATATCATTAAGCATACTACTGACGCCAAGTTTCATCCTTCTTGAAATACTTGATATATTTTCTGTCTCATTTTCAAATATTTGCTTAGCTCTTTTATTGGCTTCTTCATAGTTGCCATTATTAGCTGCATTCATAACATGAGCCGTTTCCCCTGTATATTCCTGCACTGCTTTTTTAGCCCTATTTAAATTTAGTCCTGTATCACTATGCATGTTTAGATTAAAACCATCTATTTGATGAACCTTATTATTGATTAACGGCATTATAAATTCTACTGCATTATTTGCTTGTACTTCATAATGCAATTGTTTTTGTACATTTTTATTATTTGGATTATCATAAACAAATAATTTCATAGCTTTATTTGGATCCATAGTAAAAGTAATGTTTTTTGTAAAATCATGCTTTTTCACACCAGAAACGAACTTATCTAAATATTGAGAATTATTAAGGCCCAGCCGAGAAAATCTTTCTCTATCAAATATGTCTAAGTGTTTCGTTAAATGTTTACTTAACTCTATTGTCTTTTCCGACATAGAGTTCTCATGAAATGATAAAAAAATTTTTTCAGTAGCTTGGATTGCTTGCTTAATGATTTCTTTATTTTCTAACAGACTACGTTTCTTTGTATTTTCATTTATAGAAGGAATTATTCCTTCTTTTGTGTTTTTATCATAATTAAGTTTACTTATATCTATTGCAATTTCACTTGTTGTCCTCGGGGATTCAGAATCCATAATTAGTTTTGTATAATTATTACTTTGTTTTTTATCTATCCTACCTTGAGATTCTAAGTTTTTCGCTAAATTCATTAGCCGCTCTTTGATTAACGATTGTCTATCCTTCCCATCTCTTACGCCTCTTTGAACATAATCATAGATGCTATTACGTGCAGAGTCTTCAGTCTCAAATTTAATAAAATGATGTTCATTTACTCCAACGTCAGCTTCCTTAGGTACTCCTGCTCTATCAGAAAGTAAATGCCAATATTTATTTAAAGCAATATTTCTTTTTTGATTTATAGATTCTAGTGCTTTTTTTCTATCTGCCAAATTCAATTTTTTTACTGTTCGTTGAGTATCTAAATGAAATGTCTCTTCAATTTTTTGTACTGTTTCAATTAAATATGGTTTTTCATCTATCAATCTCTTATACATTTTAAAGAACGCATTCTTTTCAGATTCATTAAAGGTATATTGCTTTTTATGATCATCCCATAAACTATAAAAGTCCATTTTTTTGATAATATTAGTAGCCGTACTTATTCTGGCTACTTCCTTTTTAGCACGCTTTCTGCTATATCCATTTCTAATTAGTTCTTTAATTTTTTCGGCACGACTTTTCCCGGCACCTTCTAAATACTCTTGCATAACCTTGACATTTTCAAGCATTCGCTTTAAACCTAAAAAACCATTTGTTCTATTTTCTACTATTTCACCATTACTAATTTTTAAACTTTCTTCCGTTCCATCTAAACTAAAAAAGCTATTATAATTTTTATAGGCATGATTAGACATACTTTGATGTTTAATTTCAATTTTTTTTTGCGGATTAATATTCTCCCCATCATAAAATCGATTAAAAATAAAATCTTTTAGTTCCGAAAAAGCATTTTTTCCTTTTCTAACTATATAAGACAATTCATTCTTTTTCGGGTTAAAGAAACGAAAAGCTAATTTTTTCTCGTCTCCATCACTCATATCGTGAACACCAGCAAACTGATACAAAGTCTTTGCATTAATTATCGTTTCAGTGACACTGGTAGATTTATTAATAATGTGACCTTCGTCGTCAAATCCTACTTTAAACGAGTCATTATCGTCTTGGTAAACTTGTACATCCCCTAAAGCAAATAAAATTTGACCATTATTTAATTTTTTATCTTCCCATTTCATCTTTGTTTTATGAACCTTAAAACGTTGTGCTCTTGGAGAATAAGTTGATTCTAATTTATTTAAAATATGTTTTCTTGATTTCGCAATTAACTTTGCAGTATAGTCTGTAGCATTCTGTATAGTATCTTGTATATCACTCCCTAACACATGTTGATAAGCTACTAAGTTATCTTTATCATATGGATTTAATAGGGAATTATATTTCGGATTCATTTTTTTCTTTAAATCATTAGAATCCGTATAAGCTGTACGAATTACATTCAAATAATCTAAATACTTAACACCTTTTGGGATCTTTAAATTTAAATTTTGAGCGAATGCATCCATAACTTGCATATCAAATTTATTTCCATTGTAACTTACAAAATATTTTTCTTTATTAGCATTCATTATTTTTATAACGGCTTGCATTGCTTCTTTAGGTGAGTGACCTAATTTAGTCATATTGTTTAGTCCACTCTCCATATATGGGATATATCGATTCATATGCTTAACAATTTTTGCATTATCAATTTGGTCATTAAAATCGAATACAGACTTGATAATAGAATGATGCTTAATTACTCCCCCTGTATATGAAAATGGAGTATCCTCCCCTGTTTTATAAGACGAGTAGCGCATTAAATTCACTAATGATCGTTTTTCCCATTCATTGTAAGAGTTATATATATTTTTATCATGCTTAATTCCAATTATCTTATTTTGCAAATACTCTATTACATCCTTATTCTGATGAATAACCCCATTAAATCCTGTTCCTTTTAATAGTTTTCCACTTTTATCATATTCATTTAAGGAAATTTCAGATAAACCATAAGGTTTTATACGTTCTTGACTATCACCATGTATTTCAAAATTAAATACATAATAATTAGCTGTTCTTACAAAGTTTTGAAATTGTTCCAATCTCTTTTGTTCTATATATGTAGATTTAAAAGGATTAACTTGCATTACCTTTTTTCCTGTGTGAAATAGGGATTCTTTCTTGCAAATTAACTCTTCTATTTCTTCTCTCCTTGAAGCCTTATCAAGATTTAATTTAGTAATATAGTTTAGTATTTTATTTTCATATTCTTTATCAATACTATGAGTCGAGTATAATGCATTACTAGTATCGTCAGCTTTAAAATCATTCTGTTTTGGAAGAACAACACTTACCCTTAGATCTATGGGTAAGCTCGCTTTAAATTGATTAATATCCATGGAACCCACATCCTTTTATACATAACGATTTGCATATTTCTTCAAGTGATTTTCTATTTCTTCTCTTCGATCTTCATGATAAGAGAAGTTTACATATGTTTCAGTGCCATGTGAGGGTGTAACTTTAACTTGTATATTTCTTAATCCTGTCCCTTGTAAATTATTTATAAGACTTTTTTTTAGAATATTAAATCCCTCAAAACTAGAATTTTCCTCTTTAGAAATAATATTTAAGTCCTCTTTATCTTCATGTAAACCTGGGGCCCAACGAAATAATTCGTTATTACTTTCTCTAAACTTAAAATTGCCTTTAGCCCCTTCTACTTTATTTACTTTTACATTATTTAAATCATACCCTGGACGTTGACCTTCCCAAGCCCATTCAGGAATACCATATTTTTTCATGTAATATTCTAATGATTTTAGCTCTTTTATCCTATCACCAAAAATCCCCTTATGAACTCTCTCTTGATTTTCAGAAAATACTTTTAAGGTTTCTATTTGTTCTGGTCTTTCTTGTTTCGCTAATTGATGATGTTCATCCATTACTTGAATACTATCTTCGTTCCCCTGTATTCCTCGCATCCTGTTGATAGCTATTTCATCTTTTTTTCTTACAATTAATGGACTTTGATTATTTGAATTTTTTTCTACAGGATAATGGATTATTTTCCCTTTTGTATTAAGAAACTGAATGTTTTTACCAAATACATCTGTTCCATCTCTTACAGTGAACGCATTTGCTGTCCCTATAATTCTCATTCCAAAATTTCTAATAAATTTTGTCTCTTGTCTTTCCTCAGGACTTCTATAGAATCGCTCTGTCTCTCTTTGTTTGTTCCTATAGTCTTCAAAACGTAATTCTTGCATGAGTATCAAGCTCTCCTCTTTCAAGAATCTCAAACATTAATCAAACTCCCCTTTTAATTCATCTTGATGCTTAAACCACCCTAACTCAGGATGTAATTCTTCAAAATCAGTTGTTGGCGTTGTTACCTTTGTTCCTGATTGGGCTAGCATAGCCAATACCCCTTCCTCACTACTCATATCATCTTCAAATAATATCTTTTCATCATTTTGATTGTTTTTTTGTTGAAAAATGACTTGCTCTTGTTTATGGATTTCTTGTTGTAACATTTCCTCATCAATTGGTTGATTATGTCGCTGCATCTCTCTTGCTATTGTTTCATTTACAGACTCTAGTATAACTCCTTTTAGATTTTGTAATATCCACTCCGCCCTAGATAAATAATACATTGTTTTCCTCACTGGCCATGCTGCAATTGTTTCTATTGGATATTCTGGAAAGGCCTCATGAATCATACAATCTACTTGATAATCATAATTTAGCATCTCTTCTCTATATTCATCTAATAATTCTTTTGCTTGATTTAAGTGTAATCCTGATACCTCTAATATTACGTCTGATAATATCTCAGCAATCCCAGCAACTCCAGTAGAATAATCATACTCATACGGATATATAACTACTTGTGAGCAAATGATTTCTTGGAATTCTCCTAAATCCAAATCCATTAGAATAATCTCTTTATACTCTTCTCTTCCTAGCGCCCGAAAGATATACGTCTGTTCCAAAATATCTAACTGATAGATATCACCAAATTGTTGTTTCCATTCAATAAGATCATTTACTTTTAATTCTTCATCCATGTTAAGTTTTCACCCTCTTATAACAAAGATAGCAGAACATATCGTCCTGCTATAACTTAAAGCTTTATTGGTTCACTTTGTGCAACAAAACCAGATTTATCCATGATCATTTCAGACAATATACTTGGAATACCAGCTTTGCTCTTTAACATCTTTTCAATTGTAAAATTTCTTGGGAATAGTACACACTTTTCTGTCAACATCTCTTCACGATCTAAAGCTGTTAATGCTTGATCTCTAATTATTTCTCGATATTCAGGTCGTTTTAATGTTCTCCATATAAATGTTTCTCCCTCAAAGGGCGTAAAGTAAATACCACCATATCGTTCTTTCCATTCTTCTACTTCACAACGTGTAGGACCGTTTTTTATTACGGGGGCATTCCATTCATTTTCAGAATACTCTATCCCATCTACACCAGTAAAAACTAACTTTTCTCCTACATAATCTTTATTTATTGAACTTTCATCATCTACTACGTTCGTCGCACCTACCATATCTAATTGGTTATTATTATCTTTTTTAAGTCTATTCTCTTTTTTAGTAATTTTCATCTTTATCCCTCCTGAATTGTAATGCATTACACAACAATTATAATATCTTTATTCAAGTAAAAAAAGCTGTTTTTATTCAATTTGTCCAAATTGTATTGAGCGATAAATCGTTTCTACGGATTGCTCCTTATGTTCATTATTATTTCCTTGTGAAAAACTTGCTAAAGATCTTCCATTTAAATCTCTAGCAATAAATGAATATTGTTCTTGTATAGGGGATCCTTGATCAGCTGTTGAAATGGATTTTGATACCCCTGCGAGTTGAACTCCATTAATCACATCTATTGTTAAATTAGGCTTACTAAATCTATTAGACTCATACAATTGATTACTTATGTATCCGCTTGATTCTGATATCGCTCCATATTGAACTCTTATATCGAACCCGAATTGTGAATTATAAAAATAAGGAGCATCATCATAACTCATATAATGACCATTATCCTTCTGAGCACCCCATATAGCATTTTCATATTCATCAGCAATTTGATCAAAAGAACTTTTACCTAATCGTTTTAAAATCTGATCTAACTTTAGATTTTGATAATACTGTGGTTTTATTTTCCCTTCTTTTTCCCCAATAGAAACGGCATGGAAAATAGCATTTGCATTCTGCACAACTTGTTGCAAGTAGCCAACAGATGTAAAGTTTATTGAAAAAGCTCCCTGTATTAATCTCTTTCCGCGTGCTACTGCATCCATTGTATAAGAATTATATCCATATATAGGTAAAACTTCTTCAGATAATTGAAAGGAAATACTTGTAATTTCATCGACCCATATATCCCCAAAGTATAATTTCACATCTGCATTTGAGAAGTATTCAGAGTTAAATATTTGATACTCTACTCTTGTATCATTACGGGCATACATATCTTGTCGGGGTGTTAATGTACTTTGTAGTGATTGTCTTTTCCCAAAATATCCTTTATTTGTTACCATTTTTAACAACTCCTATAAAGATTGCAATTTCACTGAACCAGACAGATTTGTACGCTGTATTGGATCAATATCTAAAGCATAAAATTCATACACATTTTGTGTAAAAATATCATCAACACTTAAAACCATGCCTTCAGTATAAGTACTTACACCATATATACTTAAGGAAGATTGAGCACTAAATTCGTTCGCCATTGATGTTGTAATATCAAATAACGGCATTTCATCCATCAACATTCTATAGCCAGCCTCTTTTATCTCCCTCATGCATCTATATACAATACTTTCATCAAATACAGTAAAGCCTAGTACTCCAGTTACAGTCCGCATTCCTCTGGTAAAACCTTTCATACTTACACGCCCTAATGCCCTAACAGGATATTTTTCTCTATACACCGAGTAAGATAAGCTGGATAATTCACCAAAAATAACAGGTCCTTTTCCTGGAACATTAATACTACACACCATATCAGAGCCAGTGTAAGAATTAAAATTCTTATGATATGCATCTGGCCCTTTTTTATAAGGTACAGTTAATGTTTCTTTCTTTTTCCTTTGAGAATTTTCGTCTAGCTCTTTTATTCTCACTTGATATCTTCTTATATCTTGAATAGTGGATTCAATAAGCCGTATTACAACATCTTGCTCATTTCCTTTTAATATTTTCATGGCAAGTGAGATAAAGTTCCTCAAAACCATTAGTGCACTCTCTGAATCTAACCTTTGATTAATTTCTGAAACTGCTATCCTAACAAATAAAATAGGATCTTTAAATTGAGTACCTGTATTACCCATCCACTGAATTAAATCGTATGCCCCATTAGGAGAAGTTGACATGACTTTAGGGTTTCTAATATACGGAATTAAATTTTTAATTAGTAAATTAATAGATTCCATGTATGCCTCCTTTTATTCTAAAATAGGACAGCAATTATGCTGTCCTATTGTGTATTAAAATCCAGTTGCTAGAATATCACCAGAAGCAACGTTACCAGAAGCGCCACCTTCTTGACGTAGATTATCTTTTGCTTGTACACCTTTAATTTTACGAGCAACAAATGTATAAGCCTTAGAGGTAATTACATCGTCAACAGAAAAACCAGATGTTTCGTTTAATAACTGAATGCCGTAAATCTCCATACCAGCACGTTGCCCGTATTCATTGGCCATTGAAATAGTCACATTGAACGGCATTAATTGATCGGCATATTCAGGAACAAAGAAATCGGTTAAATTATCGGTATTAAATCCACCATTTTGTGCGCCGTCTGTACGAGCATATCCTAGACGAGTCATTTGTTCATCCCAAGTATTAATACCATATGTATTAGCACCATTTGGAGAAACTGATTTCAAACCACTTAATATCTCATCTTCAATCCCCATTCGTCCAGAGCGAGCGCCTTGTCCATTTCCGTTTGCAATGTATTGTTGGAAACGCATTGGAGTCGGTGCACCTTTATATTCTTTTTTCATTTCCTCAAGTAATGCATCTCGATCAAATTGAACAAATACTAAGGATCCTTGAATGCCACGTTTACCACGAGAGAAAGAACGAGCATCTGGGCTGCCCATTGTATAGACTGGAGCAACTTCACGTGAAACAGAATAAGAAATTGCTTGTAGTTCTCCAATTATACGGCCGTTAAATGTCGCCGCAATATCAGCACCTGAGAACGTAGAAAAGGTGCGAGTATATTCTTCTGTATTAAAAGCCATGAGTATTTCACCCCTTGTGAAATTTATTTAGTATATGTGCAAAGAGTTACTCACTCTTTGCACATTATTTATTATAAGCTTGCACGTAGTGCTACACTTGTATAGATTTTACGAGTTTCATATGCCGGTACTAATTCAAGTTGAATATATGCGTTACCTAACACACGATCTTTAGCTGAAGTAAAGATAGAAAATTTAAAGTTAGTTAAAACACCAAAATCTTTTAATTTATCTAAACCAGCCTGAATTTCTGTTGCCAAACTATTACGCTGAGCTACACCATTTGGTAAACCAATAAATTTATCCGCTAATTTGCGAATTACTTGCACTGTAGCGTGTGTAATACGTACTGTAGATAAGCGTTGATAATCACTCATTGGTCCCGCTGCTGTTACACCATCTTTTACAACGACAGAACGGTTGCCATTTATGCTCACTTTATTCTCAAATGTAACGTAATGTCCACCAGCCAATTGATTATGCTGTGCTTCAGATAAATTGTAACGTAAACCAGAAACTGCAATTGGTTTATTTGTTGTAGACACCTCAGGACGCAATTGAGAAATTAGAGCGGCGTAAATACCTGCGCCACTCGCAATATATGTGCCAAGCTTTTCATGCGCTAATCCTGTTTCAGGACCGAATACAACGTTAGCATAACGTCCTATATCAATTGGTTCACCTTCGTCATTGAAAATACGCTCATTTGTTGCAAGATTATACATATAATGAGCATTTAAATAATTAGGATTAATACCACGAGAATACCAGTATTGAGCTGATTCTTCGTCAACCCCAATTCCCTTAGTTAATAAGTCAATGTATTGCTGGACCTCACGCAATCCCATTTCAGGGGCCGGCGCTACACCAATTACACCAATTGTTTCGTATGTTTTTGCACTAACCATTGCACAATGTTGTGCTAATTGAGTAGCAAAGTTTCGATTATTATCTATATAAGTTGAACCATCATCAGCAATAGCACCAATTGTAGTGTTAGCAAATGCATCACATAGCCAAATAAGATCAACCGAATAGTTTTCTAATTTACTATATATTCCTTGTTCTACTAGATCATATTCATCTAAAGTAGCTGGAACCAACTCATATTTTCCGCCTAGAGAATCATATAATTCTTTCATAGCCATTAAATTAGTAGTATCATAAAAACCATCTCCACCTAACCACTGGAAACGTCCTGCATCATTTTCGGCTTTATTATCATCTACATATAACGAATATTTCCCTTCATCTTCGTTATATTTTTCACCTAAGTTAATTGGACGATAATCATAACGTCCATCAATTGGACTTACATTGTAATCCGTAACCATTAAACCCGTTATCGCTACATCACCAGTGTTCACAGGAACTTCCAATCGAACAATGTTATTTTGTGGCAAGCTATTAATATAATTCGCAAACTCACGAATTGTGCGAATACCACGCATTTCTTTTGTTCTAAAGCGGATTTCAGTATCATTTGATGTTAATTTTTTATCTGAAGGTTTGATAAAGCGCACTACACGATTGTCCATATCAAGTGTACCATTTTCATTTACTTCATATTCAACAGTGTATTTAACACCATAAAGGCTTTCAAAATCACGAATATCCTGAATACCACCGTACACTTTACCACCGTGTTTACCTAAAATACTAATTTTTGCACCTTGGGTAGCACCTTCACCTGTTTTATAATGTGCAAACAATTTAGCACCCACAGGAGCAACACCAGCTTTAATCATTACTTTTATTCTTTCTTTTCCATCTGGATAAATAACAGTAAAATGATCATTTGGCTTTAATGTGATACGTTTTCCGTTTAACTCGTAATATACTTCAAGAGAATCACTTACTGGTGTATGTTTTAATACTGACTCTTTTTCAGCGCCTGGTACTACATACTCATCAGATTTTTGTATCTCTAAGTCGTTGTAATAGAAGTAATCTGCCACTACTAATAAAGCCGCCGTTAGTGCTGGGTATATACCCTTAGCTACTTCTTGTTGATATGCTTCAGTAAAACGAATACCGCCTTGTTTATATTCTTCTGCTGTAATGATATCAGTAAGCTCGTTTTTCACCGCTGAATCGCCTTTACCAATACGCCATAAGCGTTCTCCAGATGTATTAACCATTGGAATAGCATTGACTCTACCTTCAGCATCTTTTGTATAAACATTTACTTGATGAATAGGCTCATCTGACCAATTTCCTACTTCTGAAGAAAAGTAATTTGTCATTGTAGGATTTTGAGTTAATAATCCTAAAGTTGATGAATTAGTTTTACCATCCATGTTTCGTGTTACTTCTGAATAATTACGTTTTTTAGCTTTGTAAATAACCTTAATAGTATTTTTAGGACGAAACTTATCTTTTGTAAAATAAATTGTTTCGGATCCAGGTGTAATATCTACATTTTGATAGCCAGTGGAATCTGGGAATGTTTTAACTGGATCCACTGCTGTATCAGTTCCTTCAAACTCTTCAATTTTTTCAATTTTTACTAATCGTTGATCTTTTTCAATGTTTAATCGTTTCGTAAAAGCAACATTACCTGGAATTAAATTATTACCCAACATATCAGCTAACGGCTCTGTAACTTCACTATTTTCATCCTTAGCAAGGATCTCCGACATTGCTGTTTTACCAGAGATACGAAGTAAACGGATATCTTCGTTACCAGCACGTATTGCTTCCCACATTGCACGTATTAGTGTGCCCTGATGAGGAACACGAACTGTTTTTTCTACACCATTTTCAACTATAGTCTTTTTCTCTAGTAAACCACCAAACATTTTTTCAGCAGCTTTAGGGCCACCAATTTGATTAACTGATACTGGCTCTCCAACCGGACCGTCAATAGCAGTACCCATAATTAAAATAGCCTGTGTTCTTGAGTCTTCTACCTGTTTACCAGTATAAAGATTGCCATCTTCATAAGATACTTTTACACCCGGTAAGTTTTCATACTGTTCAAAGTTTGACATTAGGGTTCCTCCTTTTAAATTAATCTCTTAACTAAAGAGAATTATTAATCTTTGAAACAACTTGAACTTTTTGAATTTCATTAAGAAATTTAACTGTAATTTTTTCAAATCGCATTTTGTAATACATAGGTCTTTTAGCCAAGTTAATACCTTGATTTTGAACCACTTCATCAGTTCCTTGTGAATCAAATAGAATTTCTTGAACTCCATTTCTTTTAAAGAAACCAGTATAAGTTTGAATAAATTCCTCTAGATCCAAAACTATTTCGTCTGCTTCTTCTGCACTTTTAGAAAAGATTACAAATTCAACTATTAAATCAAAAATCTGACCATAGAGTTCTACATATTCACCATCTCTATAAGGATGCCTAATTGTACCCCTATGTCTTGGTTTGATATCCTTAAAATCTTTACTAACTTCCCTTTTCATGACTCGATAAGTTATACGAGGAAACTCAGCTTCCTCTTTCAGTGGAGAGTGACGTATAAACTCACCAGGTTGACCAGCATTGCTCCAAAGCTGCTGTAATTCATCCACAAAACTTAGAAAAGTAATAGGCTTATTTGAACGTAATCGATTATCAATATATGGATCTTCTTCTGGAAGAATTTCATTATTTTTTCGAAGGCTACTCTCGTAACTTTCTAATTCCTCCTTTATGTAAGAAGGCATACTTTGTGCCTGTTGTATAGCTAAATATGGATCTATATTACTCAAGACACATTTCTCCTTTTATTTATAAATACGAACAATTGAATGACCTGTTATCTTATGAACAGAAAATATCGGAACTACTTCAATATTTACTTCAATAATTCCATATAGTTCGCTAATTTTTATAGAATAATCATAATCTCTAATCTTCCTATCTAATATTCTCCTTAAACATAACGCCTCAATTATTTCTTCAATGTTAGAAGCTTGATATGTAATATTAGGTTTTCCAATAAATACTTCTAAACTTCTAGCTATCTCATTTATAATTTCTTGTGCTATTCTAAAATTAGAGATATGTTTGTGGACACTGTCAGCAGTACTTACCGCACAACTAGAAGAAGAACACACAATACCCTTTTTAAAAGTATTTTTAAAACAGACTATCCCTACTTCTCTTAATTTAAGAATTTGTTCTTTTGTAAATTCAGCCTCTAATTTCACGTTAGGTATAGTTTTATTTATTGGACTTATTTCTGGATTGATTGCTGCTAATACTCCAGCATACACAGCGCTTGCTTTATTAAACTCCATTTGATTGATAACTAACGATAAGTATTTTCCACTCTCTTCCAAATCATCACCAGAAAGCTCTTTTGTTAGATTATTAATTTTATTGAAATGCTTTTCAATATCAGAAAATTTATTTTGAAGAGATAAAGACATAATACAATGAACCAAGTTTCCTTTATCTTCTTTTATTTTTGCAAATCTAATATAATTATCAATTAACTCGGAATGCTTATCAAACTGTACTTCATCAAGGTAAAGCAGGTCAAAATCGAAAGTCTCTAACACTGTAAATACTATATCAAACCTATTAGGCTCCATTCTCATAAGAAATACATTCAAATTCTCATCTATTGAAGTGGCATCTTCATAACATTGGACAATTGGACCAGAGTCAAATATATCTATAACCATTTCTTTCCCATAAACAAGTGTTGGTTCGTAATATTGACCTTTATTTGATTCGGCGACAATAATTAATCTTTTGCCTATCTCAACTTGTCTTTCTACGTATATTAATGGATGCTGTATAAAATCAACGCTTGGTGAGGGCCCATTCATCACTATCCCCCTTAAAGTCATATCGACTATATACTTGATAAAATTCTGTTCTTCCTTTTACTCCAAATTTAGGTTCAACAGCACTAATTAATAACTTCTCTTTTATCTTGATTGGCATTTCTTTTTCATCCCAAACAACTTCTAATATTAGATCATTCTTTTCTGGTTTAGATCCATAGTCTAAATAATACGTATAAGCCTTAGGTGCATATGTACCATATGGTTGTAATTGATTTACTTCAACTAATGTTTCAGAATCATAAGCTTCTTTTCTTCTTGCTAACTTCTTTTCAATCACCACTTCATATCCTGTTCCAAAACATCTAGAGCAATTTAATTTAGCTTCACCACTTCGTTCTATATAACATTTACACCGAAAATGGAGGTTTCTTCTTACATAGATAATTGAATGACCATATTTAGCAAGAACTTGCGCAAACTCTTTACGAATATCAATCATCAAACCCTCACCCTTCTAGTAAGCTTGTTGCTGCACCAAATGAGCCTGAAACAGATTCGTTATGATTTTGTTTATTTTGCTCCATCATTACATCTAACCAAAATTTAATTTCTTTTTGATTAGACGCAATCATAATTTGCAGCTTTTTAAAAAGAGATTCTTCTTGAATACCATTTGGACTATCACTGGATTCATTGGCAGAGTTTAAATTATCTTGAATCATAAAATCCCCCAATTGGATAGTACCACTTAATCCACCTTCATCTTCTTGCTTATATGAATTATTTAAAACTCGAAACATTAAACCTTGAAGTAAGAGCCTTACAGCCTCACGTACCACATATTTTGTTATTGCAAAATATGTATCATCCTGCTCTGTAGGGGGGCTATAACGACTATTGTTAGCATCTGGTATTTCCCCTAGGTATTGTAAAGCCTTTTGCCCAGCATCCCTTAATGCACAATATACTTCATTTAGAGAAAAATATTTAAATAAACTTCCAATTATATTTTTCACTTCTAAAGGTGTTGCAAAAATCGGCTCATATTTAGAGGTAAAAGTTAAAGTTTTTATTCCCCCTAAAGTTAATCCAGATTTTGATTTAATTTCATCACCTAGGACCACTTGATACGTATAATTATATTTTACTTTTTCTTCAAATATGATTTCTACTTTTTTTCCCTCAACAGAAATGCTAGTAGGTATTTGAAATTCTGAACTGAACATATAATTATCCCCATCTAACACAACTACATCCCTATTATTTTCAAAACTAGGCGCACATTCAGATATAACAGTAAATTGTTCTTTTCTCTTATATTCTTTGCCCTTAATAGTAGCTATATAGGTTAAAACATATTCACCACTCTCCAAAATTTCAGGAATGGTATACTCACCACTATACGAGAAGTGGTTATCCAATGCTTCAAGTTTAACACTTTCTATGGCTTCTAATCCATATTGATCAAAACGCTCAATACTCACTGTTGGTGGAAAATCAACTGCAATATGTTTACTATCCTGCCCTAAAGTTAATAATTCTAAAAAAACCTTTGTTTTTTTAGAAAATTCCCCTATATGATCCATATCATCACCTTCTTTTAAACGTATCTTCTAACTCTATAAGCTGATAATATATTTTTCTACTAAGTTCTTTCCACCAAAATGTAACAGGAGGCAGTATTAACAGTATTAATGTCTAATTCTTCAGAAAATTTAATTATAACTTTCTGAAAGGAATCTAGTGGATTATTGACAGACTTATTTTTAGGAAATACTTCTGTCACACTCAGTTTAGGTGAAAATTTGTTATCTGAATCCCATAAAGCTTCTTGTAAATTTTTTAATTGCTCCTGATTAACAGCTCTCGTAAAAGTTTGTAATATTACATCTTCTTTATCATCCATACCCCTAAATTCTTCTTTCTTTGAGGTTTGTATATTTGAGTCTATTTCTCCATCAAAATAAAAGCTAATTGGTTTTGACCAAGAACTACATATCCCTTTACAATCTACACTTCTTGCTCTTACATAATATTGTGCCTGCTTGTATGAGATATCTAATTTAACACTTGTTTCATCTTCTAATAAATAAACTTTTTCACTATTTTGCGGCCATACTAAATTATTGAATGTATTGCTCATAGAGATTTGCAATTCATAATAAAGAGCTTCTTCTATCTTTGTTAAGTGATATTCGGGTTTTTTCGTAATGATAGAAAGATCTTTGGGTTTCAGAATAATAGGCGGTTTAACAGAAACCATGTTTTTTGTATAAAATTCTAATTCATATGTTTCAGCCATAATTCTACCAGTTATATCCTTAATTCCATTTTCTCTTCCAATGAGTTGTAGTTGATAATGACTATCAGGATTTAATATATTTAAGGGTTTAACCTTTAAAACTTTGCGATTATATGTAAATGTAACTGGTTCTACCTTTTTTCCCTTTAAATTTATCAATATAATATTTTCTTGCCGAAGACTATTCACATTAATATCCAACATAAATATTATCTCTATTTCTTGATCTAAGTGAACTTCATCTTGCATATGATGTGGAAGTGTTTTATAAATCATACTCATACTTTATAACTCACTTGTATACTTATAATCAACAGCAATAACACATGTAGGCTGTGGCACTTGTTTAGAAGAAAATAATATTTCTCCGGTAAAATAATTAATGTAATAATCACCATCTAGATTACCTTCGTTTGAAGCCCTTTTCATTCTCATTCCATTTTTATATATCTTTTCACTATTTCTTAAAGGCACGTGCACAAAGCGGAAATTTCGATTCACACCATCCTGTGCTCCTATTAATTGTTCTTGATCGGCTAGTTTAGAACCAGAAAAGTCGGGCATTACTCCGACCTTTTTTCTGAACTTAGGATAATCAGGGTGTTGTCTAACAAAAGCCATTTATTACTCCCCCTTTATCTCCACATCAAAGCAAAATCATACACATTTGGGCGTACGGTACCAGTATAAGTACATTCTACTTTGACTTGAATATATTTTCTTGGTGTTTCTAATAAAGTAGGCTGATCTATTCTTATTTCTTGCCAATCTGCTGATTTAGATGATCTAAAATAGAATTTAACGTAAGCCCCTTTATTAGGGTAATCTTCAAAATTAGAGACAAGATTGATCTCCTCTGTTGGAAGTGGAAGCTCTAATAATGAACTTTCCCACGCTCCTGAATTGATAGAAAAACTTAATGTATTTAATGCAGCTGTACTATTTTCATCTCGATCAGTATTATTTATAAAAGGTTCACAAAAATACATGTCATAAGGAGACACGAGGAGATACATATCATATCTCTCTCGTGTTGTTTTTAACTTAATTGCTTCTGCAATATTCTTTTGCATCATATTTAAGTGAAAATCATGTAATACTTGACCATCCAAAAAGGCGATTCGCTTCATATAGTCAGTTGCATAAGAAGGTACTGTTGCCATTTTACATCCCCCTTATTAGAATGTTACAGACCAAGTAATACGCATTCCTGTATTTTTATCTTTTGTTACTGGGCCGATACCAGAGATATTGAACATTTTCCCGTCAACTTTCTCATCGAACATAGCAACTTGGTATACATCATGAGTTGTTTTTTCATAGCTATGATTAATCGTTACAATGTCACCTGTACTAATGCTATTTGGAGTAATTGTTTTTCCGTCTAAGGAAATTGTATATTCATTAGATTCCAATGTTTTTGTAGTGCCGGAATGATTGACGATTACCTCTGGAACTATGAAAGCACCATTTTCTTCTTTTGCAATTGCAGCATCTAAGATAATAGATGTTTGTCCCGCACCAACTGTAACTACTTTTTTCGTTTTTTCAATTGATGGGGCTGGTGTACCTTTCGGGAAATCCGCAATAAACTTAACAGTTGTGCCTGAATTCACCATATATTCGACTTGAATTTGACCTGGTGTATGTACTTTTGGACCACCTGTTGGTTCAGAACTGAATGTAATATGCCCAGTATTCGGATTTGAAACCCAAACATCACCTTGGCTAGGACGTAATCCATCTTGAACGATATTATATTCACGGACATTTGTACTATCAATTGCATCAATATGACGAACAGCTACAAGTTTTACCACTGGTGCTTGTCCTAATTGATAAATTAAATGACGATTATCTAATTTTAAACGATACTCTACTTGAACCGTGTGACCAATAGTTATGTCACTATCAGCAAATCGAATAGATACTCCAGAAGTTTCATTTGTAACCACTGATACATTCGCTTTAATATCTGTGTTTGCTGTTACATTTCGCACAGAAATAATTTCTAGCAATTTACGTCCTGTTAAGCCTGAACCACTATCATGTAAGTTCTGAAGGTTATAAACTAATTTTTTAGTAGATCCATCACCATTATCAGTAATCGCAATTGTATTTGTTTTTGATACATTAGCAATTGGTTGAGTTGGGATAGCTGGCTCAATCTCAGTAGCGCCGTTAGAAATGGTTGCAGGGTAATAAACTGGCATACGGGATCCAGATAATTCATTTCGCATAAATGTATCTAATCTATTTGAGTTACCATATTCAACAGGTTGATAGTTAGGATGATTTGCAGTCGGTTTACCACCTAAAGCCATGAATCCTAAGCAATAACGCATATTATAGTCATAATCTACTTTGACATTCGTTACAGGTGTCTGGAATAGAATTTCACCTGTTAAGTAATCCACTTGATACTTACGAGCTTCATGATTCGCCACGCTTGCTCGCTGCCATTCAACACCAGCAACAGTAACTTTTTCTGTACCTGATATAACTTTCATATATGGATTTTTAATTTTTCGGAACTTGAATATTACCTTTTCAGTAGGTGCGGTTGCAAATTTAACTTTACCAAGCACTTCATCAGTAACAAATACATGCTCATCAATAACAAGCTCTGTCTCCCCTACCTTAACAGAACTTAGAGAAACTAAACCTTTTAATGAGTCTAATTGAAATTCTGTTTGTGCATTTGTTGAACCCCAATCCATATCAACCTGTACAATCTCTTCATGTTGTACAGAAAGTGCGAATGGATATAAGGCTCTACTGTTTGCAGAAACAGCAGAAGCCCCCTTATCCGATTGTTTTACACGCAGCTGTTTTGCAGGATCAGCCATCATGTTTGCTACAACTTCGTTTGCAGATTGAACAACAAGGTTTTTCTTTTCTTTTTTATAAAAAACACCTTTGTCATTATAAAGTTCAAGTTTTACATGTCCTTTTGCTTTTAAAATCGCTTTGTCTTGTGTCATGTTTTCATCCACACCTCTCTATTAGTTTTTTCCACCCATGAATGGTTTTCCGCCTTCATTAAGAAGCGTAATTGTCCATGTAATACGAATACCTGTATTTACATCTTTTCTTGTGTCACCTACACGTACAAGAGAGAATGCTTTAACTGGATACTCACGGAATCCGGCGATTTTATCATCAACACGAGGTCCATCAAATAGTCCCATTTCACGAATTGTAATATTATGCGCTGGCTTGAATTCTGGGAACTCAGCTACGAATCTTACGGAACCTTTATCTAATTCAAACCAAGGATACTCATTCACTGTCTTTGGTTTTTCAACAATTGCACGAGTATAATTTGTTGGAACCCCAGGTCGTTCCGCAGAGCGGTAATTGATTTCAATATAAGAAATCGCTGTACCGTTCGCACTATTTTTGGATAAATCGATGCACTTCTTATCAGCAGCATCAAACATGTATTTTCCATCACCAAAGTCTGCAACATCTTCTACTAATTCTAATAAGTTTCCTGATTGATCAATAATACGAACTGTTTCTTTATTGAAAGCATATTCAGTTTTATATTTATTACATGGAATCTTTACTGTCATTGTCTTACTGTAAGAATAATCTACAATAATTTTTTCATTGTAAGCTGGTGCAACATTCAAGATAAATGTCCCTTTAGTTAGATCGATACTTTCAAAATCACCTTGAGATAGTGTAGTTCCACCTTTTTTTACAAGCAATGTTCCATCTTGTATTTGCGTTTGAGATAACTTAAAGTTACGGTTTGAAGAATTAAGAGCACCAGTAGGAACTTCATTTGTAACAGGAAGGATCTTTGTCTCTTCTCTAGATACGTTATCATCAATCATAGTAGAAACCATTTCACTATCATAAATTTCACCAGTGATAGAATACGTAACCATTACGCCTGTTAAGGCACGATTAAATTCAACAATACCTCGCATATGGTCAACTACATATGTTAAATCATTTAATTGATTACGATCTTTTACTTCTGTGAAATCTGTACCTTCATAAGATACCTTAACCGTTCCTTCTTTTATTGGATGGTTCGGAATTTGTATAGTAAAAGGCCCCATTGGTGTTGTATTATAAGCAGCTGGTGTTACAAACTCAGTTTCAAAGTTAGTAATCTCTTTAAGTAATCCGTTCATATTTTTTGATAATGCATCAAATCGAACAGCAGCAATGCTCATCTCTGGGTTACTTACACCTGAATCAGCACCAGAATGAACGATTTTAATTTCCGTTTCTGATGTGTTATCAAATCCATCATATTTAAACTCATGAACAACAGGTTCAGAGAGCTCACTATTTAACGTCTCAATTGTTTCTTTTAAAACATCATTTACAAAAATGTCGATTTGAGCACCTTTACTAGACTTTTCTACCTCTAAGACAAAGTTACTAATCTTTTGCTTAAATTTAATAGATTCGCCTTCAAGCGTTGCTTTTGCCTTTTCATTAGAAACTGTAATGCCCTTCGATAAAGTTAATCGATTATCAGTAAATGGAACTTTGTAGTTCTCTCCCTCACCGATACCAATGAACATATTTGTATATCCTGAATAGATTTCTGCTGATAGTGCAACACGATCTGCAGTTGGCGTTTTTGAAAGAGTAAATGCCTTTTTACCTAATTCACCAGACACCTCTTCTTTTATATAAAGAGTTACAGGATAGTAACCATATGATATTTCGAAATCTTCATCGTTTACTTCTGCCCATAATAAGTTAGGCGCATGAAGAAGCTGATTACCATCAAATAAAGGAGCTTTTTTTAATTTTGACTCAGTAATATAAATCTTATTAGTCGTTCCTGTAGATGCCTTAGGAATACGATTTTTATATAATACACGGGTAGGATCCCCTGAAAATGCACGTAACAAAATTTCCTCTGCACCATTTAAAACTAAGTTCTTTTGATCCGCTAACACTCCAACTACCTTACCAGCTGAATTGATTTCTTCAATTTTTATATGACCTCTTGATGTTAATTCGAATGAATCACGCAAGCCATCTCCCCCTCGTTGTCTCTTTTTTGATAAATTACTTTCCAGTTTTCTCTTTAGAGCTTCTTTTTTAGGACCATCTGGAAGTAACCCTAATAACTTCTGAATATTTTTCATACTCATGATTCGCTCACTTCTCCTTTTAAGGTATTTACGCCCAGTTTAAATACCCCTAAACTCCAGCCATTTTCCATTTCACCTAAAGCATATTGAACAACGTCTGAACCATCTATGATAAACACATCTCTTGGATTATGCTGAACTTCAGCATCAAACTTCTCTAAGTACCTATATCTATTAGGATTCCTCAAGTAATGCTTAAATAAATTGTAATAAGTATCTTCTTCTGAAAACTGCTTTGCTTCCCTGTAATCAGAATACTTATTGATATCTAAAGCATTTGCAGTATCTTCTAATAACAGTAGAACTGGCTCATTGGGATATAAGTCTTGCACTTCATGATTAATAATAGCCATATCTTTAAGAATAATTGGCCATAATTCTATAAGCCTTTTAAAGTAATCTGATTGATGTGTAATTTTTTCATTTATGTTTGTTTGGATATGTTGTTTAATTTCGCTTTTAAAAGTTTCGTAGTGTGTCCGAATACTTTCTACTAAGCTTACTTTCTGAGATTCTTTTTGAATAAATGGATGACTCGTTGGTTGTATATGTAGCATTTCTTTATAGGCTGATGAAAATGCCTCTTTTAATGAACTAGCAAGTGTAGATTCAATTTTATAGGAATCAATAGAATGAACAGTTTTACGCTCTTGAACAGTTTTAATATACTTGTTATACTCATGCTCAAAAGATTCACCTACACCTAACAGTACAGTTACAATCTCTTCAAAACTATAGTCTACCCACATATTTAATCTATGATCTACACATAACTTAATGATTCTTTCTAAGATTTCCACTTCGCATAAGTTTTGCAAATCTGTATCATTTCTAATTAGAGATGATACAATGTCATATACGAGTAAGTTGCGAACTTCATAGTCTTTATCATCAATTGTCGTAAACTCAAGTAGACTACTATGAGAGCTTGATTTATGCAGGTCATCTAGTTCATGATCTAACTCCATTAGTCGAACGTCCATTGCAGTTAACGGAGCGTATACTGTACGCAGCGCCATCCTTAAATACCTTGCAACATTTTCATCTTTTTTAGCCACAATATTTTCAAATATAATTGGCTCTGATATTAATTGTACTGCATCCTGCACTTTAGAGACAAAATGGTCATCCAGCGATAAAGAGCTTACTGCTTTTATTAACTCGCCTTTGATATCCAATTTATACTCACCATTCAGATAAATGCCCGTTTCTTCCTCGTTCTTCAATATTACTTCAATATCAGTCTTTTCAAATAAATTTTCCATAGAATCTATTAAGAAATACTGAAGAACCATTTCCACAAAGTCCTTATTTGTATTTTGGTACTGATCAAAAATCTTATAGATTTTCAATAGTTGGGCAAACTCTTCCGGAGAAGACATCAATTCTTCATTAAACTTAGTTGTTAGGAAATTCGATATCACTGTAAATGATTCGCCTAATTGAGAAACAAATTGCTCCTGAATATGATGCCCTGATTTGCTCCCGATAACGTGAAGGATTTCTTTCATTGATACTTTCTTTAATTCCCTTGCATCAAGTGTTTTAAATAAGTTAGGATGCATTTCTTTTATGATATTTATAAAGGCGTCATTTGTAATGTATTCCATGTATGTTTCAATCTGATTATCATTAGCGGTTAACAATAAATCTATAACATCATGGATCATATTATAAATAATTTCTTTCCCATCTTCGTCTTTAATATCTGAATAAACCCAATCACTTTTTAGTCCTTTATCCGAAACCCCATGTGCCCTATATTGGTTAAATGAAATGGCATTATCATACTCTGATTGCTTGTGACTAACCCAATATGACTCATTAACTCCGTTTTTCTCTTTAGATAGCACTGATTTAATTCTATATACATCTTCATTGCTAGATTCTAGTGACATTTGCTTCTGCACTAATGTATTTACTTTTAATTGACCAATGTGAATCGGTGTTAGACGAAGTGTAATATCAGATTCATCTTCTAAAAAGGTAATATTTTTAAATAATCTATCATTCATAGGTTTATGAGCAACAACAGGAAATGGCTTTGCTAAACATGTAATCTCAACGTATTCAGAAAAAAGTGATTCTAACATATATTACTCACCCCCTTCTTTAATTCTTTTGTTTCCGATACTTTGGTTTATAACCATCTTTCATTACACTCTATATTCTGCCTCTTCTTTAAGAAGCAGAATATAATTTTCATTTACCTCTTTGAGAAAAGTAAAAGTCCAATTTAACCTTTTTCTTGCCAATAATTAATTATTTCTTAAGATACTTTCCCTTTACTCAAAAACTAAATCTGGCTCAAACACTCAACAACTGTTTGTACTCCATAAAGTAAGCAATTCTCGCAGAATGAGCTAATGTTCCATATGTTTTTAACAAAATAAAAAAATGTTTTTCATTTGAAACTGAGCCTACTTTTTAATTCAAATATCCCTATTTCCTTCGAATTAACTTAAAACAATAAGCGGACGAGTATGGTATCGCCCGCCTATTTAACTTTCAGTATATAAAGAGAAGAATCATACAAGGTTTAGATTTGTATATGGATATTTTTTAGATGCTAGAGTACATATATTTTTTAATATTTTTCATCAATAAAAAGACCAATACATTAAAGATATTTAACCTTAATAATTTGATTCAAAACTATTATACATTGTATTGTATTGTATTACACGCTTCTTTAAATGCTGTATCCTTCCGCCCTTAAATACTCTTCAATCCAAGATCCTTGAATTTCTTGCACACCTTCTAAATCCTCTAAAATCCTGTAGAACCTCCTGATTTCCTCCTTGTTTCTTAAAAGGTTGGTTTGTTTCTCATAGAAATCTGATTCTGATTTATAGAAATTTAGTATATCTGCTATATTTGATTCATAAGTTTTTTTTACATTATCAATCGAATTAATCATATAAGTAGCAAATAAATCCATAGATCCACTCATCTGCTCTTCTTGATTGAACAACCAATTTTTTAATGGCTCAGTAGTCTTTACTTCTAACTGTTGATGCAAATAATGTTTCTCTGATGCAAATATTTCTTTTTCAACATCTAAAGAAATCATTCTTCCCTTTATACTTAAATGCTGATCTTGTATATCATTGAAGTTAAGAACTAAATGTGATTTAACTATACTTAAATCACCGAACTCTTTTATACTTAAAATAAAAGCCTTTAAGTTTTTATCAATTAATGATTTGGAATCATATACAAGTATCTTTGCCTTTTCTATTACATTGAGAATCATAAAATATCTATTCTTATGAATATAAGATGTATCTGCTAATGTAATATGGAACATCTCCTGTTTCCTTTTAATTTGTTCCATTTTAGTCAGAACTTCATAATTTAACTCTCTTATATTAGGAAACAAGTTTTCATCCATTATGGGTTCTTCATCATCTTCATGGGCTTCTGCTAAAATACTATATCCTTCTAATACTTGTGCTTCTAAAAACTCCCATTCCTCTATTGATTTTAATTCTGCCTTCTCAATTTTTTCTAAATCGCTTTCATTGGTAAATTGGACCCTAAATCTACTATCAATAAATTCCCTTTGAGAAGTTATTGATTCTTTTATATTAAATAAGAGGCTGTATAATTCTAAGTCACCCTTTTGTTTGTAACCACAATATTCTTTTTCTAATAAAGCTGCTTCTTTAACTCGTCTTTGCTTCAAATTCTCTGTTAATTTATCAATTAATTGATTATCATTTCTTTCTTTAATATCTTTAAGAATCACATTTACTTCATTAATCAATTCATCATAGTCTAACAAACTCTGAGAAACTGTAAATTTACGGGATCGTTCTATAATTCCCTTCACTTGGGGCTGTAAGTTTTGTATCGCCATTTCCTTGGTATATCCTATACTAGGTCTATACTCTATTTTCTCTCTCTCGTAATTTGTATCAATACCTTTGGAACCATATAACTCTTTATAAGCATTTTTCATCATAAATAGATTACAACTCCTTGTTACATACATATAGTCCCTGTAATCATACAGGGACCATTATAAAAAAGCATTGAAAGCTTAGCCAAATAAAACAGGATACTGGGTTATTTTATCTTCCACCCAAAAGGGGTCCAACGCATTATATCAGGCATTTCAAAATATTTTTTACTTAGGTATTTTTACAACCTTCCAATCTTTTGCCAATAATTCTTCTGTCGTTAAAGTGCGATAGGATATAACTTTGTTCTCTTGAACTGTAGCAAGATACTTTTCTGGCTTATTTTTTACTAACCGAATTGCGGAACCTAATATTTTCTCTTTTGATTGACGCTGAATATCGCATCCTTCTTCTAACAAACGTAATCCAACACCCATTCCAAATTCGACTTTTTTCTCAAATATTTCTTTAACTGCTAATTCAATAGCACCGGCCTGTTCAATACTCTTCTGACATTGTTCAAATACATTATTCTTTACTTCGTTCATAGGTTACACCTCCTAAATTTTTTTCATAAATCCCCTTCACTTTGCAGAATTTTTACCTTTAAAATAGATGAACCAACATTTATTCCGCCTTTAATCATATTACTTTTATATGTTTTAATTCTTATATACGTCTCAATTCTCACCAAATGCTTTTTCTCGTATTAATTGATAATCATTATTCTTATTAAGTAATGCCTTTCTTCTGATTGAATCTCATCCAAAATGCAAGTAATATTTAAAATTTCACTAAAACTGCTACTACAATAAACATAAACTATATTTAGAGTACATATATTCTTATGTATATAGAATTAGCTAAGTGTGAATTTAGCAACTGAGCAATCTATTAATTAATTCTAAACCATATTAAATTCTATTCATAAATATAATTGTAAAGCATTTCAATCTTATGCCTCATGGTTATATAGCAATAATCCTTACTACATTAGCGAATATATCCCCAATAAAATCAACGATACAATGAGCTGTAGAAGTGATTTAAATATACTCACACTATGTCACTCTTCTATATCATCCCATTTTCCCATTGATACATTTACAATTTCGTTTTTAGTAATACATTAATTCCTATGTTGACTAATTTATTATTATCTAATCATTAATATGAAAAATCCCTTACTAATCTAATATGCATTTTATCCCTTCACTCATATAAGTTTATTTGAGATTTTTTTCTTTTAGTACTTGATTAATTCTCTCGTTAACTATTGCTGCAGCAACATATCCTAATCCTCTTGCATAAGCTAATTCTGCTTGTCTAACAACGCGTTTCCCAATTTTTGTGTCCTTCAGGCTTTTTTTATCTTTATTCATCTATGAATCCTCCTATAGACCGCTTATTTCATTACATACCTTATCTATTAATTGATATGGTACACTACTTTTTAGCTGAGGGGAAGCATTTAATCTTGCCTTAGACAAGGTACTTCCTACTCTCATTGCATCTAATGCAGCAGGAGATATTAGCATATCAGTCGCAACTTGACCCAACTTAGGTGTCATTTTTCCTTGTAGGCCCTTTTTAAAGCTATTTTTCATGAATTTTTTTCCATATGCACTTTGGGCTGTATATTTACGTGCAGCACTAATAGCTGGCTGCATTAAAGCATGTGGTTCTACCATCCCAACCCCCCCTAATATACCCATGTTTGTGACATGATGTCGAAGCTTTTTCTCTTCTGATTCTGGTATAGATAATTTCATTAAAGCATCCTTTAATTTCCCATCATCTTTTCCCTCCGCATAATGTATTAAGGTATTAATATATGGAGTTTTATCTAATTCTTGCTTCTGAATATCTGTTAAACTTGAAAATTGTTCTTTAACTTGCTCCCTAAATATCTTTAAAGCTTCTGTCTGTACGTGCTCAGGCAGACCTTGTAGTCTATGGCCAACACTCTGGCCCATTTCATACTCAACAAGGCTTTCTGGACCTATACCATATTCCATAAAATCTTTTACGGTGTGTTGTAACTTCTGGCCTTTACGCCCCATATCAACACCCGCTCCAAACGTTGCTGCTAAAGCCTTCTGACCAGTTTTTGTACTTTTAACTGCCTTCATCGCTAAATTAGGTGCTATATGAATGGCTGCTGCTGTCCCCAATAAACTCAACATAATTATTCACACAAAACAGCCGTACTAACACCCAATTTTCCATCCGCTAATACTGATCTTGCTTTTCCTTTCCATCCTCCACCAAAAATTTTTTTATAAATTTTTTCGATATAGAACATTATGTTTATAGAATGTACATGTATAGGAATTTGAACATCATGATCTTCTTCTAATAACATGTCTACTTTAGGATTATTAATACTTGTACTATTCATCATACTAATATAACTACTCTCTAATTTAATAGGACTCTTTCTATAAATCGTATCAATTCTTTTAATTCTATTTTGTCTCCACTTATCGGCAGCACCTACGACCATTGATTCGATTATATTTTCATATACTGTTTCTTTATAAGACTGCTTACTCGCTAAATATAGATTTGACAGCTTAGATCTTCCTTTCCATAAATTAATCTAGTAAAACAATACCTCTACAACCAATGAAAACTTTTAAAACTATGTATAACATTTTTATTTTTTATCCACTCTTTTTTCAAAGCCTCTTACCCTATTTTTCTACATAATTAATTATTATCTAGGCGCACTTCTTTACTAATTTTTCAATATACTTTTTGAGCTCCAGCTGCATGGTTTGCCATACTTTTAACCAAATGATTTCTTGCATTTTGCATGTTTGATAGGTCTACTTGCATCATAGCCACTTGTGATTCAGATTGTTTGAATCCCCCCCCAAATTGACTTTTTTTACTATCTATTGCTCCTATCGTTGCATCTAGTTTATTAAATATCTTTGGTACAGTCCTGATAGCCTTGACAGTATTAACTGTTATAGCAGCACCTGGAATAAGAGATAAAGCCGCTTTCGATAAGATAGTTTTGCCTAAAGCTACAGAGGCAGAGTCCCCAGCTTTCATACGAGAATATGTACCATAAGCAATACCACCTATTCTTCCTGCCTTTTTAAACTTTCTTACCACCACGTTATTTCGAAGTCCATGATTTGTATCAGAACCTCCTTGAACACTAGACATTTTTATCAACCTCCATACCAATCTTTTATGTAAAACAACTACGCTGTTACGCACTATTTAAAAAATTAGAATTGTTCACTCCCCAAATAATAACGATGACTTTTTATACTTTATGGGATAGCCTATACTGCCTACAAAACGTACTTTGTCTATCTACGAGGTAGTTCCACACTCCCTAATAATCCTTCTTTATTTAAATAGCACAAAAAGGAGATACTCAGCTCAATCCTCCTGTCAATACCCAACGGTCCTGTGTGAGGTGGTGCAGTATCTCCACATTCTAATTGTACTAATTTTCTTCATATATCTACATTCGCATACAAGAGCATAAAAAAAACTGGACGCTATTCAGCATCCAGTTCTAGTTGTTTTTTCACTTTTTCAATTAATTCCTGCTCTTCTTGCTCTATTTTAATCGCTTTCTCAAGCAATCTTCTAATCTCATATGGATGATCACTTGTTTTAATCTTATCGAAGTGTTCACGTATTAGGTGATCATCTTTTCTGATTCGTGCAACTAATTTTTCTGCTGCCATTATTCTGTCTCCGCAACCTCTTCTTCTCCAAACACAGGTTCTACAAATTCCATGAACACTTCGCTTTGTTCTTTTTCATCAGTTAAAGCTATGCAACCATACATATAATAACCTAATACGTTGCTAAATTGTGCGACATCAAGTACTTCAAATCCACGCTTCTTACGTTCAGTAAATTCTTGTTTAAGTGCCTCTGAGAATAATGCCGATCCCCCACCAGAAAGAAGAATAGTTTGTACACGGTTTGTCTCGTTACCCCATGCATCTAGAATATCCTTTGCAATAATTTTAGCAACTGTTTTTACACAATCTCCAACTTCTTCAGAAACATCATGCGCTTCAACATATTCTACTTTTCCCGTCAATACAGCATTGTCTAAGTCTTCCTCTTCCGCTTGATATTCAGTGTATCCTAGCTTATCAAACTTAATTGTTAAAACCTTGCGCAGTCGCTTGTACACATCATTCACTGCAACCGTTGAATTACTTGTAATAGAATCTTCCATAATTACACCATCACGGAATAATGCATAATCTGTTGTAAAATGCCCACAGTCAATAATACCAATAAAGTTTTTTGCATTCTCACTTGGAACTAAAAATTCTTCTTGACTAAAAGTAAACTGATTGTATGTAACAGCACCTTCTGGTTGACGCATGATTTCTAAACCAATTACATTAATTGTTTTTTTAATTTCATTTCCACCATTTACAGGGAATGTAATTGTGAATGGTTTATTTAAGAATTCTTCTAAATTATCTTTAATTGATAATTCAAAGTCTTTATTTGGTAACCCTGTTACTAGAAATACATCATATTCTCCTGACTCATGAGGAACAGCCATTCCTAGTCCTGTTTGAAATAATACTTTACTAAATACATCATTTGCTCTATCTCTAACTACTGTACGTTTTGTAGTTGTATTCGGAACTTTTAAAGCTAATTGACCAACAGTAAATGTGCCTTCTTCTGTTACCACTACTAGATTTTCAAGATCAACCTCTTTTGAACCTACAATTTTATTGGACGTTTTATATTTTCCAGGTACTACCGCACTTGGAAGCGCTGTTAAGTATGGGTGTACATTTGATATGTATTTTGTTGCCCCAAACCCTACATCTAAACCAACTAAAACAGGTTGATTTTTCTTTGTCTTCCTACTTACTAATTGAGTTTTCATTTTATATAGCCTCCAGAACATTGTCTTTTATATACTTATACCTAATGTATACATTGTGCACAAAAAGTATTAAATGTACACTTTGTTTCCTATGTGCAATATTACTACATTATGGACAAACTGACAATATATTTCGTCCTTGCTATTTAGACAAGAACATACAAAAAAAGCACCAGTATAAACCAGTGCTTTTTCTTGTGTTATAAACTCTTACAATGCGGAAATTGATATACGATTTTTGACTATCTAAAACAATTACAATAAAGTGCAGGGATTGAGCGTGATACTCCACACCCTAAAAGATATGAAGTGAAAAGGAGATGTTACAACAATTCATATCTTTTAGGATAAGGAGGATAACCTCTTTAACAATTGCAAAACTACTATGCCTGTATTATAGGTTAATAAAACCGCTATCACTCCAACTGTTCTATGTGCTCAGTAGTTGGAATTGCACCAACACCATAAATGACTGCATGCTTACATCATTCGCTCTACTTATTAAGCTATACCAAACATGTTGTAGAGAGAATATCTATTCCTCGATACCACTCTACAATACGGAAAAAGATTAAAGAAGTTACTAGTAATTTGGGGATCGTGACAAGATTCGAACTTGTAACCTCGACTGTAAATAATCGCAGATAAATTACAGTCGTGCTATATCCCTTTTCAGCTACACGATCATATGGTGGACCTTGTAGGGTTCGAACCTACGACCTGACGGTTATGAGCCATCTGCTCTGACCAGCTGAGCTAAAGGTCCAAATTTTCCTATTTTCGTTTACAAAAAACTATTTATGTATATCCTAAAGTGGATATCCTTTAATCATTAAAATCTCTAACTTGTTTGGAACAAAATCCCCAAATTAATTCAGATAATTATCATACTAAAATATGATAGGATAAGTATAAAAAGATTTTTTTATCTTATTTATCGTGGGACATCTTAAGTAAAAACCGTGAAACAAAATAATTATAAGTTTTCGTTTCAGTGCAATTCACGGTTATTTTTTGGAATGGGCCGATGGGATTGAACCGTCGATAAGAGAATAATTATAGTCTCTTGTATTACCGCTACACTCCCCCACATAACGGTGCAAAAATGTACCAAAACTATAAATGATTCTTTTTAAAGAAGTTAAACATATTGCAGTACACGGGGCTAATTAATTATTATATCAAGTTTATAGCTAAAATTACGAACGCCCCTTGAGATAAATATACCACACTTTGTAATGCCTTGCAATATTTTAAAGATAATAAAAAATTCTTTAAAATACATTTTTTTCATGTTATATATCCCAATTACATATCCTTTATTATATAAAACTGTTCTTTCTATACCTCTTATGGATAAGGATGTAGTACTCATATTAGATTTTTATAAGCATATGATTCTTTCAATTTTACTTGTATCAGATATCTTTGCTGTGTTATTACATCCAAATTACACAAATTTTCTCGTATAAATTTATCTGGATCCTCTTTAAAATTAGAGATAAACACGAGACCGAGATAATGTAATGCCATTCAATAAAGTGATCAAAATTAAAAAACATGCAGTAAACAAAAATCAAAAAAGGACAAAAGATACCTATCAGTTCTATGTCTACCTTAGAATACCTTACCACTAAAAAATTCTAAAAGAAAAGTATACTACTTCTATTATAGAAGGACATGTAAGGTATCACTAAGATATGTTTGCTTTTTATTGCATACTATTAGAAAATCCAATATTTTAATCGTCATATGACAGCTTCTACTTAGCTACTTCTAATATTCCCATTTACAATTTTAATAATAAATAGCTTTATATTTTTTATTAATATATTTTATATTTACTATTTATTATAAAAATGTTTTTTTATCATCGTAATAACATGTCCCAACATTAATCCAACTAAAACACAATGTTTCCTAAAATTGTTAATGTGAATATTAATCAAATGTATGTTAGTTGCTCCTACAAACTACAAGTAAAGCCCACTCTCCTTATATACTCTATCTAATCCTTTTTCTTATTGTCGCAATAAAAATTTCAAGAAACCTAACACAAGCCATACTCATTTCAAACCTTAGTACTTGAAACAGTGTTTAAAATATGAAATATTCGAATCAACAAAATGCCCTTCACGAACATATGCTACTTTATATTTTCGTATATAGTTAAAAACTCATTTATGTATGGAGCTTGTCTTTCATTAATTATTTGTATTCAATATCTTTTAAATAACAAGGATATGTAGTTTGTATGTATAATAAGTGTAAATAGATCGTTCACTACAAGGAGTGATATCAATGAAAGAAAATGTGAAGCAAGAATTAGATCAATTAGTTGGTAAAATACGTGAATCTACATCATCTGTTAGAAAAATTATTCTTTTTGGTAGTCATGCCTATGGAACGCCAACACAAGATAGTGATTTTGATTTATGTGTTGTGGTTGATGGTGTTGGAAAACGTAAAAGAGAAGTTTCTAAAAATATAAAACACAATATTTACGATGTTTTAAATACACCCGTTGATTTACTTATTTATGGTCCAGATGAGTTTAATGAACGTGCTTCTAGAAATGTCACAATGGAATATAAAATTGCAGAAGAAGGGAAAATTCTATATGAAAAACATTGAAGATACTAAAGAGTGGTTTACTATCGCTAAATCTGATTTAGATTCAGCAAATTTCCTGACAAATATGAAGCCTTTTCCATCATCTATTATTTGTTATCATTGCCAACAATGTGTTGAAAAACTATTAAAAGGATTCATTGCTTTTAATGGTGGTAATATACAGAAAACACATAGCCTTTTAAAGTTAAATAAGATATGTGCTGAATATGACCCCACATTTGATACATTACTATCAGAATGTGTTGATCTTGATGATTATGCTACGAATGTTCGTTATCCATTTTTTGAAGAATTATTAGCAGAAGACGCCTTAGTTGCTATTAAAAATGCTAAGACAGTGTTTAGCTTCTTAATAGAAAAATTACAAGGTGCTGGTGTTGAAGAAAATATTATTAAAAGTATCACACCAGCTTTTGAAATTAAATAAGACGAATAAAAAGAAAGAGCACTTAAATGTGGGCTCTTTCTTTTTATTCAAATTCAACTATTTATCATGTTTATACTTTCTATTTTTTATGAAAATAGAAAGTATAAAGTATTTTAAGTATAAATGTTTAGTATTTTATACAAAAATAAACTTAAAATTCCAAAACGCATTAGATAGTTATGATGGTTATGATCGTTATGATGGTTATGATCGTTATGATCGTTATGATGGTTATGATGGTATTTCCAAAATAAATATCTGTTGAATCTTTGATACGGGCACATACACTTGTTTTTAGCACTTCTTGTAGGGTGATTACATGTCTAAGTGAAATATTATTTGTTCATATAATACTTTATAACTAACCTTCAACCCATGACTTTTGATACTTCCCTTAAATGTATAGCAATTTTAAAAGGAAAACTGGCGGATTTTTACTTGCTAAAAAAGAGCAGACCCGTCCCATCGTGCCATCTAGAATGAAGCACATGGTGTATATATACTTATCAACTTGAAATATAACACCGCCAAGCCACAAAATGTTATCTGTTGGTGTCACATGTTTGTTTGCAATTTTGGAACAAGAATATTTTTTTGGAGGATTATATTCCAAAAGTGTGAACAAACTTTTTCATGAAAGGTTAAACCTTACAAAAAAATTATTGTAAGAAAAACACATCTCATTATTATTATAGACCATTTAAACCTGGGGAAAATCTACCTTACCCTAAAAATGTCACAAAATGTTCAATATTTTAATCGGATTATTTTTATACACTTTATATTTTATATTTATTATGAAAATACAAAGTATAAACACTTATTCATAGAAAATACATTTTGAATTTATTTATATTCTTATTATCCATTTAATAAGATAAATAATTAACCATAATTCGAAATTATATAAATTATCCCCCTTAAATACACCTAGGATTTAATATATAATATCTGAGATATTCATGATTTAATCTGCCGGACATATTTAAAACAACAAATTCTTTCTTAATAATCCCATATTCTATTGTTATATTGATTTTCCGTGTTCTCATTGAATAAATTAGACAGAATCAACTAACTTTTTGTAGTTCTCTTGATATTGCAATTCATTTTAAAGTTTCTTTTTTAGTAACCATCGGTTAAAAGATTATACCTATTGAAGTGTTATAGAGCATAATATATATTTTATGATTTATTTCATGTATAATTAGTTCTATATAATTAGTAACCTTCTTGGAAAGGAGTGATTACATGATTCAAGTTCGTGAACAGTATGGAAATATCTATGTAAAGATATTAGATACACAAGAAACATTTGATTATACATTAGAAAAAATCCGTTTTATTGAAGGACGAATATTCAATTCCAAAACTGGTGAATGGATGTTCAGAAAAGAATCAATCGGTGATTTACTATTACATTTTAGTAATCAAATTATATGGGATCAGCCTTTAAAAGAGCTTATTAAAGACTGTGATATGAATCATGAGCTTGTCAATAAACATCTTTCTTGGGAGGAAGATGATAATGATTTCAAGACATGGTCATTGAAACCCTATCCATACCAAAAAGTAGGATCACATTATTTAGCCGACAGAGGAAGAGCTGCTATATTTGATGGCGTAGGACTTGGTAAAAAAATCTATAATTTGTTCTTATCATGTGGTATAACGCCAGCATGAACATGTTAAAAAATACCAGTTAGAACATTCCACCATAAATTCTTCTAACATAGTAGAGAAAAATAGAACCTCTTTATACTAAAGTGTAAAGTCTGAAATATCCTAACAAAATAGGACAAAATGCATCTTATGAAATTAGATATTTAGGTACTACACAGGTACCATCACTATTGAATCGTTTATCTACTGATGCAATAGTATATCCTCTACGTAAATATGAAAAGTACTAACAAATTATAGATATTGCCGTTCATCCAAGAAATTGAATGAATTATAAGTGCGGAATTAAGCGGAGAAGCCCTCCCTCTATACGACAGGGCAATCCGAACCGAAGGCTATGGAAACCATGGTCAGGGGCAGAGCATAGCGGGTGAAAAGATATAATCCCGCCACGAGGCCGCACCACCTTACCGTGTAATGACGAAGGTGAAAAGATATGCCGAGCTAGTCTATAATGGACTAGAAGTAAGGATAATAAACCTTACGATAACATGACTGAAAACGCCTCAAATTATAGGAGCCTGTCAAATATTATTTAATAGAAATAAAGCTCGGCGTGCACTAATTGTTACTTTAAATTCATTGAAAAGACAATGGACTAAGGAAATATATAAGTTTACCGGCGAAGAAGCAATAGCTGTATACGGCAGCCCTGCCAAGCGTAAGAAATCCATTAAAGGTTTTGCATCTCGTTCTGATATTAGATACTTAGTGGTGAATTACGAAACATTAAGAAACCCTCAATATATGAAGCTTATCAAAGAAATCCCATTTGATATTGTAGCTTTAGATGAAGCACAAAAAATCAAATCAGGTGTTACAGATAAGTATTTAAATATTGAACCTTCGTTAAATGCAAAAGCTTGCTATGAATTGAAACATATTCCTTATCGTTTTATCGCAACTGCCACACCAGTACAATCTAAAGCTGAAGAGATATGGAGTTTATTTAGTTTTATTAATGATGACATACTTGGCTCCTGGGAAGTATTCCGTGAACGTTACTGTAAATACACTACACGTTTTGGTATTACTGGCAGTTTTAATTTAGGCGAACTTTATTATAGAATCGCTCCTAATTTCATACGAAGAACAAAAGAAATGCCTGAAATTCAACAACAGCTTCCAAAAGTACAACACTCTCACGTCTTCTTAGAAATGACTGATGCTCAAGAACGTATTCAGAAACATTTATTAATAAAGATAGAGGAAGTAAAAGATTCATTGCGTTCTTTTGGATCTGGTACTAAAGTTATTAACGGGAATCTTATGAACGTACAACAAGCAAAAGAATATTACGATGGAATCATCCAAGGTTTACAAACATTCTTAATTGAATCTTGTGATACTCCACAATTATTGGTACATGAAGAAGCTTCGCAAATGTCTCATAAAGTAATTTCAGAGCTAGGTCTTTCTTCTAAGGAGATAGAAAAATCACCAAAATTAGAGCAATTAAAAACCTTTACAAAGCAATTATTAAATGACGAACCTAATTCTAAGGTAGTTATCTTTACTGAATATGAGCGTATGGCCCGCATTATATATGAGTCCCTACCCCAATCAGTTCTATACACTGGACAGATATCTGATAGGGAAAAAAATACTGTAATTGAAAGATTCCGTGAGGATCCTCATACTCGATTTTTCATAAGCACGCGTGCCGGAAGTACCGGCCTAAACTTGCAGGTTGCTAACTATATGGTTCATTTTGATTTGCCCTATACCGCAACTGAATTAGAACAACGTAACGGACGCATCGATCGTACCGGCAATAATTTTAGTAATATTACAATGTATTACTACATTATGAGTGATTCTTATGATGAGCATATGCTACAGCTATTATTCAAAAAATCAGAATTAGCAAAAGAGATTCTAACTGGTGGAATAAATAACATATCTAAAAATCAAGATGTTAACTCACTTGCTATGGATCGTTTGTTACAAAAAAAAGCTGCATCACAACAAACAAAGGTTTCAGGTTAATCCTGTGCCTTTGTTTGTTGATTAGCTTTAGTTCATTCAAAAAACGAGAGACAACAACCTTATGTATGATTGGACTAAGTAAAAAAATTAAAACCATACGATAGCAAGTTCATCCATATATTAAAGAAATAAAAAAACTTAAAAATCCGTTCAGAAATATAAATATCGACAAATTCCCTCAATTGTTTACACAATTTAATTTTATATTTGATGATTACATTGTTGCTAGTTTTAAAACAAAACTAGCTCCTAAATTCTTTTTTCACTTAAGTTGTCACATTCATCGCTGGCATTACTATTACATTAATTAAATTTAATAAGTGAACTACAATACAACTAACACTAGCTCATCAGGAATATAAAAGATTAAATTTATATCCTCGATGAACTAGTGCTAGGAATGCATAACCAAATAAATTTCACTGTATACTATCATGAAAAGAAATGGTATCATTTCCAAAATTGATACCATTTCTTTTCATTACTCGCTGCAAACATCTGCTTCACTTCCTGTAACTCTCGTATAACAGTCATAACAGCTTTATCACGATCATTGATTTGTTGTTTTTCTGCAGAATTCGAATGATCCAGCATTTTTTGTTGTGACTCCATTAAACCCGTTAACTTAGTTATTTGTTCATTTTGATTCTGTAAGTGTTTTTGCTGTAACTCTACAGTATCTTTTAATTCTCTTAATAATACCTTTAAATCCTCAGTATCAGGAGTTATAACAGTCATATCCGCATTCTTAACTGTCAATCCCTCTTCTTTTAAGAGCTGTTTACAAGCCTCTTCCAATGTAACTTGTGGCATATTTTTTAATTCTACTAACCTTTGTAACAAACTAATATCGTAGTCATCAAAGATAATTCGTTCTCTTTCATCCCTTTTAAAGGCATAACAGTTATAACTCTCGATTAGCAAATAATATTTTTTCACTGTAGATGGTGATACTTTTAATCTTTTAGCAACTTGGGATACATTTTCATAAATTATAGGAATCATAATAGTCATAACCTCCTTTTTATTTCTATATTCGTTACAACTGTTATAACTCCTCTATCTTAGCATGTTAAATAGACTCATGTTAAATCAATTCTTCTTTTACCATGCCCTAATTCTACATAGATTATATTTATGACATCTACTACTTGCTTATAAACTCTCCTAAATCCTTGATTCCCCCATAATTTGCATATTTTACTTGTTTATGATTTTTTAATATATAAACTAACATTTCCTCCAAATATTTTTAATGCACATAAATTCCTTAATTTTTAAAATAGTATTCATTAGATTTAAATGCTCTGGAGTCAAATGAATTACTTATTCTGCACGAACTGCCAAATATAACTGTTGATTAAATAAATTCTGGATATGAATAGGAGATGCTTTCTATTCATATCCTTGCATCCTTCATGCTCATAGATCGATTCACAAAGACTTTTATACCTTGACCATGTTTGTTTATAGTCTTTCTTCTTTGAACACCAGCTTACAGTCCCTTTCTAAAGATTTAAGCTTGTCTATGTATTACCATTTGTAACTTTCTCAATCCAATTTCAATATTGTTCTCTACACAAACAATTTCAATCAAAACAAACAGGCATGTTTCACTTTAAGTTGCGCTGCCAATGCACCGTACTTCATAAGGTGTCAATCCTTTATTCCATATGTATCTGTAAACCTCAAATTTAAGCCTAAGCCTGTCGCTCCATATTTAGCGTGGAGAGCAACCGTTATATCCACGTTTAATTACTTAGCGAAGACAATTGTCTTCGCTAAGGCGCGGCCATGGCCGCGCCTTCCTCATACCTCTCGGTCTCCACTCCTTTACCATATTTTTTGAATTCCAAAACACATTCATTGTCATGATCTCCATCCAAATAAATGATTATATATAAAAAGAGCCATTTCGCAATCAGAATCATAGACACATACCAGTGTCTAAGTCTGAACCGCGAAACGGCCCTTGAATGTTTAACAGAAGTTAAAAAGAAAATTGAATCTATATTTAAATTAACATAAACTAAACGTACATTCAAATGATTCTAAAAATCAACAAGACATATACTGGCTTATCATATAATAAGAAGTTCTCACGTACTACACCTATTCATTTTA